>NZ_BJLL01000037.1:0-26896 GCF_007996925.1 Enterococcus sp. NBRC 3427
TAATGAGAACAGCCAAGTAAAAACAGCTTCTTATGTTTTTAACTTGGCTGGACTTATTACCGCAGATGTAAGTTTTTGAACACCGTTTATTCGGAAAAAGGAACTGCAACAATTTTTGTCGCAGCTCCTTTTTTCAATAGCTCTAGCTATTCAATATAAATAGAATAAAATTCTCTATTGGTTTCATTCATTCGTCAAGACGAAAGCATCATTCTTTTTTTGATAACTGAAATAAATGAACAGGTAAAGTAAACCGGTCAATACAGTTACCCCAATGGAGTTCGTGAATAGGATACCGAGGAAAATCAACCCTAAGACAGCTAATGCAAAAAAGCTGATTCCTTTGTCCCATAACGTTCCTTTCCTTAGTGCCAGTACAAAGGACGCAGCACTGATAATGATCCAGATCAATAATACTGTATAGGAAAGAGAACCTGCCAGATAGCCAAATAATTTGTCACCGACAAAATAAGAAAGAGCCACACCTAGATAAAGAACACTGGTACAAAACAGCACAGCACGTTGCGGTACTTGATGCTTGTTTAAAACAGCTAGTTTTCTAGAGGAACCTTTTCGATCTTTCAAGCGGAAGAACAAAATTCTCGAAGAAGCATACACACCTGAATTGATAGACGAGAACAGAGCAAGAACAATCACGAAATTAACGATATCTGCCGCAAATGGAATATTCATTTTTTCAAATACCATCACAAAAGGACTAACGTTCGTGCCTGCTAAAGTATTCCAAGGAAAAATAATCAAAAGCAAAAATAAAGGAATAATGTAAAAGGAAATGATTCTTCCCATGACGCCTTTGATTGCTTTAGGAATCGCACGTTTAGGATCATCTGCTTCGCTTACTGTGATAGCAATCAGCTCAGAACCGCCGTAAGAATAGATAACTACAAGCAAAGAACTGATGATTCCCTTCATACCATGGGGAGTAAAACCACCATGATCAGTTAATTGTTGAAGGGTAGGGAAAACACCAGTACCCAACATTTGCTGACCGACAAGATAAGCCGCAAAAATGATCAATAGGATAATGACACTGATTTTAGCAAAGGCCAGCCAATATTCTGTCTCTGCGAATAATCGTACCGAATAAAGATTGATGATAGTAGTTAAAACAGCCAACATAAAAACAAATACCCAAGCTGGGATGTGGGGGAACCACAACTGTAAAAAGGAAGCAGCTGCAACAGCTTCAGCAATGATATTGATAATCCACATGGACCAGTAGACCCAATCGGTAAAATCGGCAGAATGAGCACCTAGATATGGACGAATCAATCCAGATAATCCGTGGTGCGTATCGCCACCACTTAAAACGATTTTTCCCAGACCTTTCATCACGATATATAAAATTATGCCGCCAATCAAAAAAGCGATCAATACAGAAGGGCCGGCGATTCCAATCGCTTCGCCACTTCCTTTAAATAGACCTGCACCAATCGCTCCACCCAAAGCTAGCATGGTGATATGTCGGGAGCTAAGTTGTTTTTTCAATTTTTTATCTTCCATAAATAACCTCTTTCTTTTAAATTCACAATCAAAATGTATAGTAAGAATAAATAGCAATAATAACAATGACTAATGATAACAAATTTTCAGACAATTACAACTATTCAGAAAACTTTTAGGCATATTTTAATGGAAGAATGATTTATTTCATCGTATTTTCATAGAAATGTTAAATTTTTATAAAAATAATAGGAAGCGTTTTACTGGCTTTTTACTATTTAAACAGGCTATCATAGGAAAAAGTGACAGAGAAAGTGAGGCGGAACAGATGAACAAAAACGACGTATTGCTAGTTGCGAAAAATAAATCACTTTATTTTTTTCCTTCCATCCGCTCTTTAGATGTTTGGTCCGGAAAAGATTTACTACAGTCGGAATTCATTAAATCAGCTCGACAACAGTTGGCAAATTATCAGCTGATCGTTTTTTTAGATTATGGATTTGATATGGAGATGGCTCGACGCGTGCGTCCATTTACCAATGCAAAAATCGTGTTATTTTTTTGGAACCACTTCAAAGCAGAACACGAGGCGATGCTGAAACAGGCACAAGATGAACCGGCAATCGATGAGATTTATCATTTTGATTTTTTGGAAGCGAAAGAACTTGGACTAAAACATAATAGTTCCTTTTATTCGAAACATATGGATTTTTCTTCTAGCGAACCAAAGACGGATCTTTTTTTTGGTGCAACAAATAACGGCAGAAAAGAACGGGCAGAAAAATATAAGCAGGAATTTACAAAAAGAGGTGTTACGACCAATTACTTTATTCTTCCGCTTCGAGGAAATGAACAACCTGGATACCTTACTTATGAAGAGTATCTGAAAAAGACTGGGGAATCGAGCGGGATTCTAGAACTGTTGCGGGAAGGGCAGCAAGGCGTGACTTTGCGAACGTTTGAATCTATGTATTTTCAAAAGAAGCTAGTGACAGATAATCAAGCCATAGCTCATTATCAGTTTTATCATCCTGAAAATATTTTTTTGCTTCAAGAACGTGATTTAGATGAATTACCGGAATTTCTGCATACGCCATTTCAGCCAATCCCATCAGAACTGTTGGAATTTTTTGATGCAGAAAATTGGGCAAAACGATTTTTCACTACTGACTCCGCTATTTATGAACAATATGAATACGATCTTTCCTCTGTTAAAAATAAATAAAAGTGCCAACCAATCATAGATGAAAATAAACAAGCGCAATTCTTATGGCAACATGAGAATTGTGTTTTTCTTTTTGATCTTTCATGGGGGTTAAAAAATGAGAACCAGCTGCTGATCCAGCTGATTCTCATCATAGAGCCTTTTATTCTGCGCCAAGGATTCCTTCTTTTGCATGGACTAATTGGGTCAAAAAGGCACAATATGGTGTAGCAATATCATATTTTTGTCCTTTTCGCCAAACGGCACCATTGATGTAGTCGATTTCAGTCAAACGATGGTTTTTGATCAGGTCTTGGTACATAGATGGGTAATGCAACCCGATGTTGTCAGGATCATAAGTAGAAGCAATATGTTGGTACACTTCTTCTTGATCTAATGTGATTCCTTCTTTTGCTGCGATAGAAGCAAACTCAGATACGATCGTTCGAACCATGCCCTCTGCCGCTTTTTGCGCACCTAGTTCAGCAATATTACAATCCAAGATCGTGCATAATCCATTTAATGTTCCGTTTACACAAGCTTTTCGCCAAATGGAATAACGAACATTATGACTATAGATTGGATTCAATTTTGCTTCTTGAAAGACTTCTACAACTTTTTTTGTAAATGCTTCGCCTTCTGGTTCCAAGTTCTCTAGTTCGATTTCTCCATCACCTAATAATGTGACTTTTCCGGGACCAGCTAGACCAGCTGTCCACATCGTGATTCCAAATAAGATATTTTTCTTTGGTACATATTTTTCCAGTACATCTTCATGACCTAATCCATTCAGTAAACACAAAACATAAGTATTCTCAGTAATAATGGATTGGATCGAACGAAACATATCATCTAATTGATTCGCTTTTGTCAAGGCTACGATCAAATCCACGTGTTCGTTGCTTTCGATGATTTCTTCTGGTGAATAGATTGGCAGTTTTGCAACTACTTCTTTGCCATTAAAGTCAGCAATCAATCCATTTGTACGAATGGCTTCAATGTGAGCAGGCCAGCGATCGATCAAAACGACCTCATTTCCGCTTTGATGCAACATCAATCCGATTCGGCTGCCCATTGCTCCGGCTCCAGCTATTGCGATTTTCATGTTTTTTCTCTCCTTTATTCAATGAGTTCCCTTTTAGTATATAGAAAAACAGAAGAAAATAGCATTGTTTTGTTTGAAAAAAGTGAAAAAAAGTGTCTTACTTAAGAAGAAAGTGAGGGATATAGATGGATATTTTGGCGGCAATCGATTCATTTAAAGGAAGTGCTTCTTCATTTGAATTAAATCAGGCAGTTCTAAATGGCTGGGAAGACCGTAAAGGAAGAAAAATCAATGTGCCGATTGCAGATGGCGGAGAAAATACTGCAGAAGCAATCTATTACGCGCTCGGGGGAACCTGGCGTACGATTGATGGGATGGATCTCTTATTTCGTCAGCGAAAAATCAGTTATTTATTGACGAACTGGCAAGGAAAAAATACCGCAGTCATTGAATCTGCACAAGTACTAGGATTAGATTTACTTGATAAACCAACGGATCAAACCATCCGACTTGCTTCTAGTTATGCCTTGGGAGAGCTTATCAAAGATGCACTGCTTCAAGAAGTGGAACAAATCATTGTCACTTTAGGAGGAAGCGGATGTAGCGATGGTGGTCTAGGATTACTCCAATCCTTGGGTGCTTCTTTAGAAGGGTACACAGAAGGAAATCCTTTGTTATCTACTAGAAAACTTCATTTGGATCGAAGGAACGTTCTTGTTTCTAAAGTAAAAGTGATCATCGCTGCAGATGTGACCAATCCATATACAGGTCAACAAGGAGCTGCTTGGCAATTTGGAAGACAAAAAGGAGGAACGGATACGACGTTAGCTTTCTTGGATAAACAAGCAGAAAAGATTGTTCAGCAGATAAAAGATTTTTGGGAGGTGGATTTAGATGACATCCCAGGAAGCGGAGCAGCAGGCGGTATTGGCGGAGCCCTTTTTTTGTTAGGAGCGAAGATGGTCTCTGGTTTTGAGTTGGTCAGCCAAATCACTGGATTAGAAAAACAGATCGAACAAGCAGATGTCATCATTACAGGAGAAGGGCGGATTGATCAGCAAACAATCCACGGAAAAGTTCCATATGGCGTAGCAGTGCTTGCAAAAAAATATCGAAAACCAATAATCGCTATTTGCGGAAGTAGAGACCAAGAGTTGGAAGGACTCTCTGATTTTCTCCCCATTGTCTTAAGCATTCAATTAGGACCAATCGATTTAGAGGAAGCAATGGAACACAGGCAAACATTAGAAAAAACAAAAATCTTAGGACAGACACTCAGCAGATTTTTCACCATCCTCCCGAAGTAGTTGACAAAATCAATTTCTTTATGCTATCGTAATTTCAAATATAGGACAAAGTGAGGGATCCGTGCATTGAAAAATTAAGTCGATTGATGAAAGCTGCATTCAGACTGTACCTTGTGGAGACAAGGGAGCAGTGTGCAGATTTTCAGGATTGGCTTGGTTCTTTCGATGTATGGGTCTTTTTGTGTGCACCAAACCCTTGCATCCTCTTTAGCCAGTTCTGAAAATAGGACTGGTCTTTTTTTACGAGGTGATGGAATAATGTCTAAAATCGAAATAAAAAATCTGACATTCGGCTATGACAGCCAAGGCACATTATTATTTGAACAAGCCAATCTAAACTTTGACACACAATGGAAACTAGGACTTATCGGACGAAACGGTCGAGGAAAGACAACTTTACTGAATATCCTGCAAAACAAACTCCCTTATCAAGGGCAAGTGATCCATCAGCAAGCGTTTGTCTATTTCCCGCAGCAAACAAAAGATAAAGAGCGTTTAACCTATTATGTATTAAATGAGATTACGGATTTTGAGATATGGGAAATTGAAAGAGAGCTCCAACTGATGCAAACAGATCCTGAAATCTTATGGAGAGAATTCAGCACACTATCAGGAGGAGAGAAGACAAAAGTCCTATTGGCACTCTTATTTGTGGATGACACTCATTTCCCGTTAATCGATGAGCCAACGAATCATTTGGATATCTCTGGCAGAAAACAAGTAGCGGCTTATTTGAAAAAGAAAAAACAAGGATTCATCGTGGTGAGTCATGATCGGGGATTTATCAATGAAGTAGTGGACCATGTTTTAGCAATCGAAAAGAGCCAGCTGGAACTTTATCAAGGGAATTTCTCTATCTATGAAGAACAGAAAAAACTTCGTGATGAATTTGAAATAGCTCAAAATTTAAAATTGAAAAAAGAAGTCAGCAGGCTAAAGAAAACAGCGGCAGAAAAAGCAGAATGGTCTCGTTCCCGTGAAGGAGACAAAACAAAGAAAAAAGTCGGATTCATCGATACGGAATCTAGGCGAGTGAATAAAGGAGCAGTAGGCGCTGATGCTGCACGGACGATGAAACGAGCTAAAGCAATCGTGAATCGGATGGAAACCCAGATCAGTGAGAAAGAAAAATTATTAAAAGATATCGAGTATATCGATGCTTTGACGATGAATAGCCAAGTGTCTCATCATAAACGGCTGTTAAGCGTAGAAAATCTTCAGTTAGGGTATGAAAATCTGTTATTCGAGCCAGTTCATTTTACGATCGAACCTCATCAGCGGGTAGCAATTTCAGGTCCTAACGGCGCGGGAAAGTCATCCATTATCCATTATCTTCTGGGAACATTCAACGGCAAGGTTGTAGGAGAAAAATCCCAGCCCAAACATTTGACCATTAGTTATGTACGTCAAAATTATGAAGACAATCGAGGGACATTGGCGGAATTCGCAGAGAAAAACCGAGTAGACTACCAAGCATTTTTGAATAATCTCCGAAAGCTTGGGATGGAAAGAGATGTTTTTCATAACAAAATCGAACAGATGAGTATGGGACAACGGAAAAAAGTGGAATTGGCTAAATCTTTATCACAACCAGCTGAGCTATATATATGGGATGAACCATTGAATTATTTGGATGTCTTCAATCAAGAACAATTAGAACAACTGATTTTGAACGTGAAACCTGCTATGTTACTAGTGGAACATGATCAAACCTTTCTAGATAAAGTATCTACTGAGATTATTTCTCTTGAGAAAATCTAAACCTTGTAATCTCAAAGACAACAAGGTATGGTTAAGGAGAACTTTGTCAACGAAGGAGAGAATCACATGCTTTATGTAACGAGACACGGAGAAACAACTTGGAACGCACAAGGATTAGTTTGTGGGCGGGCAGATGTGCCGCTGACTGAAAAAGGACAGATACAGGCACAGGCGCTAGCAGAAAAGGTAGTAGATTTGCCTGTTCCGATCACGAAAATCATCCATTCCCCTCTTCAACGAGCAAGAGATACAGCACAAGCAGTAGCTGATCGTCTCAATTTGCCAATGACCGCTGATGAGCGATTGGTAGAAATGGATTTTGGGGATTATGATGGACTGCCAAGCAAAGATGAAAACTTTCAAAAAGCGCGTTTAGCGTTTGCTGTACGTTTCCCAAATGGAGAGTCGGTCTTAGATGTGTATGCACGGATCGTTCCTTTATTGAAAGAATGCATGGAAGACGAAGAAAATGTCTACTTGTTAGTCTGTCATAATGCCTTGATAAGAGTGATCAATGCTTATTTTCATCCGATGCCTAATGAAGGATTCTTTACATTCATGGTAGACAATACAGAATTGGTTTCTTATGAGTAATTAGGATTTTTTGTTATTTAAATAAAATGTTTCAAGGCACTGCTTTTGCTTAGCAGTGCCTTTTTTTAGGTTATGACAATTCTTTTGGCAGTATAAACCTAATTTTTAGAAATGAAATTTAATTATTTTAATAAAAGTATTGAAATTTTGTTTCTTTAGATATATACTCTAGTCATAGGAATGAAGACGGATACAGAAAAAGAGGGATAATATGTTTGGCTTTTCAATATTTATGAATGATTCTTTGTCAGAAGAGAAGAAACAGTATATCCGCCAAATGGCATCCAATGGCTTTGTCGGTATTTTCACTTCCATGCATATACCGGAAGATGATGTTTCGGCTTATCAAAATCGATTGATCGAACTAGGAAGCGAAGCGAAAAAGAATAAACTAGAGTTGATGGTCGATATTTCAGGAGAGGCATTGAAACGAGCTGGCTTTTCATTAGAAGATCTAACACCCTTGAAAGCAATTGGTGTAACAGGGTTAAGAATGGATTATCATATTTCTAATCAGCAGATCGCTGACTGGTCTCATCAATTGAAAATCAGTTTGAATGCCAGCACGATCACGCCTAAAGATATCGATGAGTTGAAAGAAGCAGAGGCTGATTTCTCACAGATCGAAGCTTGGCATAATTATTATCCACGTCCTGAAACAGGGCTGGACAAAGAATGGTATCAGGAAAAAAATCAATGGCTCAAAACTCAAGGATTCCTTGTCCAAGGTTTTGTACCAGGAGATACAGAGTTGAGAGGTCCACTGTATCAGGGATTGCCGACTTTGGAAGAACATCGAGGAATCCATCCTCTTGCAGGCGCTCTTGATCTATTAGCAAGTAACACGGATATTGTTTATATCGGAGATGCAGGTCTGTCAGAACACGTTCAGGAGCAATTTGCTTCTTTCCAAAAAGAACAGACAGTCTTGCTCCATACGGAACCTGTAGATGAAGATTTTTACGAATATATATTAGGAAAACATACGAATCGGCAAGATGATGCAAGAGATGTCATACGAAGCGCAGATGCGCGTTTTCGAGAGATTCCGCCAATCCCAGTAAGAAATACAGCTAAGCGTATGAAAGGATCTATTACTTTAGATAACGAAAAGTATTTGCGCTATATGGGCGAGATCCAATTAACTAAATATGATTTGCCAGCGGATGAAAAAGTGAATGTAGTAGCCAAAGTCATCAAAGAAGAACTACCGCTGATCAACCAAATCAAAGCTGGTATGAACTATCAATTTATAAGAAAAGAAGGAAGATAAAAATGAGCAAAATCAATTTAGAGAACCTAACAACGGAACGCAGAAACCAAGAAACTTTTGGATTAGATGAAATGAGTATTTCTCAAGCAGTCCAACTAATGAACAAAGAAGATCAGAAAGTGGCCGCTGCTGTTGAAAAAGAACTGACAAGTATCGAGCCAGTGATCGCCAACACGATTGAATCCTTTAAAAAAGGTGGTCGGTTGATTTATATGGGAGCTGGAACGAGTGGTAGACTTGGTGTATTAGATGCTGCTGAATGTGTACCGACATTCGGTGTAGAACCGGAAATGGTCATAGGTCTAATTGCTGGTGGAGAAGAAGCAATGACTGTAGCCGTCGAAGGAGCCGAAGATTCTTATGAATTAGGGCAAGAAGATCTAATCAAGCTGAATTTAACAAAAAATGATATAGTTATTGGTATCGCAGCTAGCGGTCGTACACCATATGTGATTGGTGGATTAGATTACGCAAAATCGATTGGTGCTGTTACAGGAACGATTTCTTGCAATAAACAAGCAGAAATCAGCAAGCATGCGGATTTCCCAATCGAAGTCGATGCAGGACCAGAATTTTTGACAGGCTCTACTCGATTGAAGTCAGGAACAGCACAAAAACTGATTTTGAATATGATTTCTACTATCAGTATGATCGGTATCGGTAAAGTATTCAATAACTTGATGGTCGACGTCAAACCAACAAATGAAAAACTAATCGAACGCTCAAAACGAATCATCATGCAAGCGACAGAAGCTGACTACGAAACAGCTGAAAAGTACTTTGAAGAAGCAGATCAAAATGTCAAACTGGCTATCGTCATGATTTTGACAAATAGTGATAAAGAGGCAGCTCAAGCAAAATTAGCTGAAGCAAACGGTTTTGTAAAAGGAACCTTATGAGGGGGAAAAGACCATGGCAAAAAACGAATTGACTTTGGAAGAACTGGCAAAACAAATTTATCAAGGAGCAGGCGGTATGGGCAATGTTGAAAGCATTGTCCACTGCATGACTCGTGTACGTATGAAGGTCATCAATGATGATCTTGTAAATGTCTCGGAATTAAAAGCGATTCCAGGAGTACTTGGCGTAGTAGAGGATGAACAGCTCCAAGTCATCATCGGACCTGGGAAAGTGAACAAGGTAGCGCAGGAAATGGTTGACTTAGCAGGCGTGAAATTAGGAGAAAAACTTCCTTCTGCTAGTGCAACTACAGCAAGTTCTTCTGCATCTGGAAAAGACCGTGTAAACGAACGGGCACAAGAAATGAAAGCGGCACAAAAATCGAAACAGAAACCCTCTAAAATCAAATCGGTATTAAAAGACATCTCTAATATCTTTGTACCAATGATCCCTGCATTTGTCGGCACTGGGATCGTGGCAGGGATTGCCGCAGTTTTAGCAAACTTAGTCACAGCTGGAACACTAGACGCAGGAACATGGCAACAATATATCGATGTGATGAACATCTTGAAAAACGGGATGTTTAGCTATCTAGTTATCTATACAGGTATCAATGCTGCACAAGTTTTTGGTGCAACGCCAACGCTTGGTGGAGTTATCGGGGCTGTTGTGATGCTGACAGGGATGAATCCGGAAGCACCACTGAAAAACTTGTTTACCGGTGAAGCTCTTGCAGCTGGACAAGGCGGGATCTTAGGTGTTATCTTCGCAGTTTGGTTATTGTCAATCGTTGAGAAAAAACTGCATAAAGTAGTACCTGATGCGGTAGATATCATCGTTACGCCAACTCTTTCACTGATTGCCATCGGTCTGATCGAGATTTTCTTCATCATGCCTTTAGCAGGGTTCATTTCTGACGGCATGGTCGGTGGGATCAACTGGGTACTTGGTGTTGGAGGAGCATTTGCCGGCTTCGTTCTAGGTACATTATTCTTGCCAATGGTCATGTTCGGACTACATCAGATCTTGACGCCAATCCATGTACAAATGATTGATGAAACTGGTCGTACCTTATTGCTTCCAATCCTTGCGATGGCCGGAGCAGGACAAGTGGGCGCAGCATTGGCATTATGGATCCGTTGCAAAAAAGACAAAGAATTAACAGAAATGATCAAAGGGGCTTTACCAGTCGGAATCTTAGGGATCGGCGAACCATTGATTTACGGAGTAACATTACCTCTAGGACGTCCATTTATTACTGCTTGTATCGGTGGAGGTATCGGTGGGGCAGTGATCGGAATGATTGGAAATGTCGGAGCAATCGCTATTGGACCTTCAGGAGCCGCTTTGATCCCATTGATCTCTGATGGTAAATGGTTAGGCTATATCCTTGGTTTATTGGCCGCTTACGCTGGTGGATTCGTTGCTACATTCTTCTTCGGTATTCCTAAAGACCGTTTAGAAAAAGAAGAACTAGCGACCGAAACAGCCACAGTAAATGAAGTACCTGAAAAAGCAGTACCTCAAGCTTCAGCTGAAAGTGTGACTATCCTCTCATCAGTCGCTGACGGAACAGTAGTTTCTTTAGATAAAGCAAGTGATCCAGTTTTTGCACAAAAAATGATGGGTGAAGGTTACTTTGTAGAACCAGAAAACGGACATATCTATTCTCCGGTTACTGGAGTAATAAGTTCTGTTTTCCCAACAAAACACGCTATCGGCATTACGACACCAAATGGCTTAGAAATCTTGCTTCACATGGGCATCAACACAGTTGACTTAGGCGGTACGCCATTCGATGTGAAAGTAACAGAAGGACAGCAAGTGACACCTGATACGCTTGTAGCAGAAGCTGACCTAGAAGCAATCAAAGCAGCAGACAAAGAAACCTCCATGATCGTCTTGGTAACCAATATGGATCGTGTAAAAAACTTTGTCTTGGAAAAAACAGGTAAAGCGAAAGCAAAAGCACCTGTGATGGATGTCAAAGCTTAATAAGAATAGAAACAATAGAGACCATAAAAAGAAGAAGCCGAAATCTATTTTTCAGCTTCTTCTTTTGTGTTATTTATTTTTTTCTGCCAAAATTTGATAAACGCGTGCCACATCAGATGGTGTTCCCCGTAATTCATAATCTGCCAAGAAAGGAAAGCCGAATCTTTGTGCGTATTGTTTGGCTGTCAGACAATATTGATTATTGAAGTTTTTATTACCGCTACCGACTACACCAAGGCAAAGTTTATGATTGTCTTCGTATTCCAGATATTCGCGCATCGTTTCGGTCAAGATTTCTGTGTCACCGTTGTCTAACCCATTCCCGCCGTCTAAATAAGTAGGAACGAAAGTAAAAAATGGTTCTGTTTCTTTCGTAAAATCACTATTTTCATGGATTTCTTTTAAAGTAACTTCAGGATTGACAGGATCTTCTGCATGCATTTTTTCAGCATATTCTGCTAGATGTTTGGCAAAAGCACGCGTATTTCCTGAAATCGATATATATAAAATGTTCATGGATCATCCCCCAATTCTTTCCCTTTAGTATAGCATCTTTTTAAGTTTTTTGGTGGTGTAATTTGGAAAGGGACTAGGCGCTTTGCTTGTATAATGAGAAAAAAGTCGGTAGAATTATATTTCTATTAAAGTTTTTATTAATTAAGTAAAAATAAAAAAGGTTTGTTATACTTTTTGATAAAAGCGGTTTTACTTTGGAGGATGCTTACATGGATACAGAGCAACAGAAAAAAGGAATTGGTTTGATTCCACTTGCTGCCTTAGTGATTGGTTCAGCGATTGGAGGTGGCGTATTTGGTATTATGACGGACATCTCCGGATCGGCTGGTGGCCCAGCTATCTTCAGCTGGGTACTCGTAGGAACAGCAATGTTGATGCTCTCCTTATCGATCAATAATATCAATAAAAAACGTCCAGATTTAAAAGGCGGGATCTTTAGTTACGCAGAAGAAGGTTTTGGCCGTTTCGCTGGTTTTATCAGCGGTTGGGGTTACTGGCTCACATGCTGGTTAGGAAACGTGGCGTTCGCAACCTTGTTGATGAGTGCATTAGGTTATTTCTTCCCCGTATTCGAAGGTGGTCAAAATGTGGCATCGATCGTGATGAGTACGATCTTCTTATGGGGATATGCATGGCTAGTGAATCGGGGAGTTGAAAATGCTAGCTTTGTCAATGCTATCGTCACATTTTGTAAATTAGTGCCATTATTTTTATTTATTGTAGTAGCTATCAGCACCTTTTCGATCCAACAATTCATTAATAACTTTTCTAGCGATATCATATTGAATGCGAATGGGCAGCCGATCCCGTTTTCTAGTCAAGTATTGAGTTGCATCATGGTGATGCTCTGGGTATTCGTTGGTATTGAAGGAGCTTCTGTCGTAGGCTCACGAGCAAAAAAACAATCGGATGTTGGGAAAGCAACGATTCTAGGGATATTCGGTTTGATCATTATTTACGTCTTGGTTTCCATGCTTCCATATGGCACAATGACGATGAATCAGCTGCAAACGATCAAAGCGCAACCTGCTATGGGATATGTATTTGAAATGATGGTTGGTAAATGGGGGGCGGTCGTGATCAACGGCGGTTTGATCATTTCTTTAGTTGGGGTTTGGCTCTCATGGACGATCTTGCCGATTGAAACAATGGGGAATATGGCTGAGGACGGACTTTTGCCTAAAGCATGGGGAAAACTCAACAAAAATGGGGCACCAACTTATGCTATCGTATTGACGACGTTATGTACGAATGTCTTTTTACTTTCATTATTATTCACTGACAGTGCGTATAACTTTGCTTATACACTTGGTACAGCAGCGATTTTCTTCACGTGGCTTTTCTTAGGGCTGTACCAAATGAAGCTTTCTTATCAGCGGAAAGAATGGGTCCAATTTTTAGTAGGGTTTTTAGCAAGTGCTTTTCAAGTATGGGCCATGCTCGTCGTAGCCTTTAATGAAGTGATGCTTGTTCTTGTTCTTTTCTTACCAGGCATTTATTTTTACCTCAAAGCACGTAAAGAGCAAAACGAACCTGTACAACATATCCACTTAGATAAGATTTTACTTATCGGTGTGACGATGGTCGGAGTAATCGCAATGGTTTTATTTGCCACTGGGATGCTTCACGTATAGAAGTATAAAGAGAGGCTGTGAGCCTGTCGTTTATTCAAAAAAAGGAGCGGTGACACGAATGGTGTCACTGCTCCTTTTTTTGAATAAATGGTGTTCAAGAAGTAGCTTCTTCTAAAAATAAGCCGAAATTTCTTGAAACTGACCACTTCTGTCATAACCTCTTTTTTAATGAACCATCATACATTTTTTCGCTTGAATACGAGGTATCCCAATGCTAAGAACAAAGCAATGTAAGCTAAATTGCCAAACAGCATTTGATTAGTAGAAAGATGAGTCCATTGCTTCATGGTCTCTTCGTTGCCAATTTGGTTTTGCAGATTCAGCATACTGATTGGATTCCATTTGACCCACTCCCATTTTTGAATGAGTGCGATGAGGATACCAGATATGATTGATGAAGCAAAATAAAAGACGATCCCTGCTGAGATGGAGGCACCGGAACTATTGATAAAACAAGCAATCATCAACACTAAACTTAAAATCAGCCATAAACCGATATAACTACCCAAAGTATAAGTGAACAAGCTTTGGATTAGTGTCTGACCAGTAGAAATCTTCTCCGTAAAGGAAATCGAAGGGAAAAGGATCAGTTTCATCAACACGGTGACAATAATAGCTAAAAGGTATAAATAAATAGAATAAATAACTAATGTGATCCATTTACTTACTAATATTTCTCCTCGAGAATACTTTCGATAAAGGAGATTTTTCAATGTACCATATTGTGATTCCATTGAAATGATCGTACTTGCAGCAGCAATCATGATAAAGACAATCCAAGATGTGGCACTGAAAAGCTGAGCAGTCATTTCAACTGGATCAATAATCGTCGTGTATTTTTTGGCTAGAAGTGCTGTTCCTATGAGCAAAGCGACTAATAGAACAGATAAAACAGCAGTTGACTTTTTCTTGATCAATTTAAATAATTCTTGTTTTACAAGCAATGTCATTTTTCCTCTTCCCCCTTTACTGAATCCAGAATTTCCAATAGGGAAGATTCCAAATCATTCGTCAGATGCTGAACATCTGTCACATGGATATTTTCTGCAGACAATAACTGGATCACAGTTCCTAATAATTCTTCGTTTTCTTTTAGAAGCTTGATTTTATCAGGATCTTCCAAGGGATATCCAGCGTCTGTCAAGATCGTTCGAGCAGCTTGATCATTTGTTGTAGAGATAACGATGAAATCTTGCGCTGTTTGGTTCAATTCAGCCATTGTACATTGTTTGATGATCTTTCCTTGATTGATCAGGATCAGCTCATCGACCATTTTTTCAAGCTCGCTGAGTAAGTGACTGGAGATCAAGAAAGAGGTGCCCTGAGTAGCCAAGTCGGTAATGATTTTTCGCACATCTCTTGTTGCTTGTGGATCCAAACCGTTCATCGGCTCATCTAAAATAACGATAGATGGATGGTTCAGTAAGGCAAGAGCAATTCCCAATTTTTGTTTCATTCCCAACGAGTAGGATTTCGCTTTTTTGTGAATGTACTTTTCCATCTTGAGCTGATTCACGATAGTGTCGATAGCAGATACATCGTTTGTTTCAGAGAATAACTTCAGATGATCATAACCTGTTAAGAATGGATAGATACCCGGATATTCGATCAATGCTCCTACTTGTTCTAATCCTTTATGACTAGAGGGAAAAATCTCATTTTCACCAATACGGATCGTTCCTTCTGAGTAATGGATCAGTCCTAAAATAGCTTTCATGATCGTTGTTTTTCCAGCGCCATTAGGACCTACTAATCCAACGATTTTGCCAGGAGATAAGCTAAAACTGACATCGCTGAGGGCTTGTTTGTGACCAAAGTTCTTGGATAATTCTTGGACCGAAAGACTTTTCAAAAATATTCACTCCTTTTCTATAGATAGTACAAGCATACACCTGATGAGTAGAGAAGTCGCTAGGTCATTAGTCTTATTTTCTTGTTTTTTCATAGAAAGAGGAATATCAAATAAAAAGCCCCACTTTTTCTGATCAGTCCTTGTCTGCTTGTCTAAATATCTAATGACCGCTAGTGATCTTGATGCCAATGATGCTGATGAGCAACAACCCGACAAAGAACCAAGTGGAAAGATTCAGCTTATCATGAAACAAGACCACACCAATAATGACCGAACCAACTGCGCCAATCCCTGTCCAAATAGGATAAGAGAGACTCATCGGTAAACTTTTGATTGCCTTTGACAAAAAGTAAAAACTAGCAATCATGCCAATCACTGTGTAGAAAGAATAATTGACTTTGGAAAAACCATCACTCCATTTCATCATCGTTGACCAGAATACTTCCAAAATCCCTGCTATGATTAATTCCATCCATGCCATACTGACATTCCTCCTTAACTATAAAAAAATACACAAAAAGAGGAAAATCATCCCTTCAAAGACCTAATGGAATGATCATCCTCTTTATCCTACCCGGTGGCAGATCGTATATCTTTTTCTGTAGTATAGCACACCTAACAAGTTATCGGCAATCTGATTCTTCTTAGTAAGGTGCATCAAGCATTGATGGATACATCATTAGCGGAAAAGAAAATAAATGCTTTTCAACAGCATAGAACTAATCTGTTATTTATAAATAATTTAAAAAAAACGGTAGCTGTTCCTTGTTTTTATCTATTATCGAGCATTAGATTGAAAAAAGCTTTATCTTACAATAAGTAAGGTGAATTATATAATAAAAAAATAACGAAAAATATTTAAAAATAGTGTCTATTTCGTGAGAAAACAGCTATATTTTTTACGTGTTTTGCATTATAATTAAAAAAATATTGTCATTTTATGGAGGAAAATACATGGAAAATTATCTTAGCCTTTTAGGCGTCTTGATCGTTATTCTCGGGTTCGCATTTAAATTAGACTCGATATTGATCGTAATGGTTGCTTTAGTTGTGACAGCTTTGACTGGCGGTCTTGGCATTCAAGGAATGTTAGAACTTTTAGGCACAAGTTTTGTGAACAATCGTGGGATGGCGATTTTCATCATCATTATGTTGGCGACAGGAACACTTGAAAGAAATGGTCTGAAAGAATCAGCGGCTTCCTTGATCAAGCGATTCAAGAAAGTATCTGCTGGCATGATCGTAGATATTTATGGGATCTTTCGAATGATCTTTGCAGCTTTTAACGTGAGTTTTGGTGGAGTTGCTGGATTTGTTCGTCCGATCATTCTACCTATGGCATTGGGAACCATCGAATCAAAAGGGTTAGAAGTGCATCCGAAGCATGAAGAAGAACTAAAAGGGATGGCTTCAGCTATGGAAAATGTCTGCTGGTTCTTTGGACAAGTACTGTTCATCGGAGGAGCAGGGGCATTGCTAGTCCAATCCACATTGAAAGATCTAGGATATGACGTAACATTGGGACAGCTTGCTTTAGTGGAAGTTCCAGTGGCTATCACAGCTTTAGTCGTGGCAAGTGTCTATTTCTATCTTAAAGAAAAGAAGCTAGCGAAGAAATATTATTCAGGAAAGGGGCAATAAGATGGACTTTTTTACAAATCCTGATATTTTGTTAGGCGATAAATTATTGGAGATTCTTTATATCGTGATGGGACTTGTGTTGATTTACACTGGAGTAAGAAACTTAACAGATAAAACCAATCCTCATCGTTACGGCTCAGCCTTTTTCTGGACGGTTTTAGGGGTAGTTATTGCAGGAGGAAGATGGCTTCCGGCAATCGTGAACGGCGGCTTGATCTTTGCGATGACCATACCCGCGATTGCTAAGAGAGTCAGCAAAGGAGAAAGCCGGCTTCCATCAAAAGAATATATGGAAAAAATGTCAGACAAACTAGGAATGAAAATATTTATTCCAGCTTTGAGTATCGGTGTCTTTGCGATCTTGTTTGCTTTATTCACCAATTTAGGTGCTTTAGTCGGTGTGGGTGTCGGTGTTTTTGCGGCTATGCTGATCTTGATGTTCTTTTCTCGAGATAATCGCCCAAGCACATTTTTAGATGACGCAGCAGATATGCTGGGCACAGTAGGGCCGTTAAGTATGTTGCCAATGCTTTTAGCTTCTCTTGGTGCGGTATTTACAAGTGCCGGAGTTGGAACAGTGATTTCCAATGCCGTAGGTACGATCGTTCCAGAAGGAAATGTGAACATCGGTATCATCATTTATGCTCTTGGCATGGTGATATTTACGGTAATCATGGGGAATGCATTTGCGGCTATCACCGTGATGACGGTTGGTATCGGTGCACCATTCGTATTTAGCCATGGAGCGAATCCAGCGTTAATAGGAATGGTCGCGTTGACTTGCGGTTTTTGTGGAACTTTGCTGACACCAATGGCTGCTAACTTTAATATCGTACCAGTGGCGATGCTGGAGATGAAAGACAAATACGGCGTGATCAAAAACCAGTTGTTTATTGCGTTATTTATGCTGGTTTTCCAAATTGCTTACATGATTTTATTTAAATAAAAGAAGAGGTTGTGCCAAAAGTGGTCAGCTTCAAGAAATAAGAAGAAATTGACAAAATGGCTTCTCGAATTTTTGTGGCATTTCGGCTTATTTTTCGAAGAAGCTACTTCTGGAACACCATTTATTCGGAAAAGGAGGTGTGACACTAGTCACACCCCCTTTTTGTTTTTCTAATACTCAGGTCAGGGCGCTGATTTCACAACCTCTTTTTTTAGTTTCCTGCCACGAATCTATCGAAAAAGAGCGTGGACTTTTTTCGATGATATAAGGATCATGGGTCACAACGATGACTGTTTTCCCTGCGCGATGCTGTTGGAATAGCAGATTCAAGATATGGTTACGGTTCTCGTTATCTAAAGAGCCAGTGGGTTCATCTGCTAGGATCAGTTCTTTGTCTTCTAGTAGAAGTTTGGCAAAAGCTAGGCGTTGCTTTTCTCCGCCAGAAAGACGATAAACTTTTGTTTTCAATGGATAGTCTAAGGATACCTTGGCAAGAGCTTCTTGCTGCAGCTTGATTTTTTCTCTTCGTCTGGTCTTTCGATAGATGAAGGGAATGTTCAAATTGTCCATGATCGTTTCATCTTCAATCAATCCATGATTTTGGAAAAGATAGGAGATTTTATTTCTCCGTAGTAAAAGAGCTGCTTTGCTGTTGATTTTCGGCGCATTTTTTCCAAAGAGCGAGACCGTTCCTTCATCGAATGCATCAATGAGTCCCAAAAGATTCAATAAGGTGGATTTTCCTGCACCGCTTTTTCCGTGGATCGTCCAAAATTCTCCTTGATCGATCGACAAGGAGACAGCATCCAGGACAAGTTTTCGTTTGTAGGTTTTCGTTACATGATCTAATTGGATGAGAGACATCAGACTATCATTCTCCTTTTAATATAGTTGCTTTTTCTTTTCTTTCCAAACGGTGCAAGGTGAAGAAAATCATTCCTATCTCTAAGATAGAAAAAAGTATCAGACTTTAGAGCCAAGCAAAAGGCGCATCCATGAAAGTCGTATATAAAACCAATGCACCATATTGTATGAAAAACGGCAAGAAAATCATACGATAAGTTTTGATCATGGAAATACCATTCAATCGCCAAATCGTATATTTCTGCTTTTTGATCTTCAAAGAGATCAGCACGAGATAAGCAATCATCGTGATCAAAAGATAAAGAGCGAAGAGAATTTCCAGACTACGTTGTTTGATTCCGCCAAGACCTCTTTGTAAATCTACTTTTTTGATTTCTGAAAGCGGAGTGAGGACTGGGTAGTTGTCCAATAAATAATTTTCTTCCAGTACCTTTTTGATCGGTTCGAATGTTTCCTCGACCGATTGAGTGATAGGGACTTTCACCGGATCGAAGTGCCCCATACCTGTAATGATTTGCCGAAGGTTTCCCGCACTGTTGTTTCTTGTTTGGACTTCGATGACATTCGGATAGTAAATGATTTCTTCATCTGGATGGAATGTATGGATCTCTTGTTTGGACCGGATGAGATAAAAATCAGCTTGTGATTCATCCAGAAAGTAACCATGCAAATAATGTTCTTTGATTTCTTGGAACTGATTCTCCAATCTTTCCGGTACTAGAAAGACACGTTGTGTTTCCTCTGGAGAGATCGTTATTTTTTGTCCAGTTACGCTGATGATCGGGTATTTTTGCAAATAATTGACATTTACACAAATTTTGCGGTTGATTTCTTTTTCTTCCATAAAGTAACTGACTGTACCAATCAGTAACATCCCGTTTTCTTCTAGATATTGATACAAGCGGTCTTGTTGGGCGCTTAATACATTGTTTTCGATACTGATGACTTCATGGTTGTTTTTCCCTGAATAGGTATTATAAAATACTGCATACTCAGAAAATTCATCCGGATACGTAGAAGGAAGAAGCGACAGATTGACCAGTTCTACAAGTGTAAGGACGCTTGCCAAGCACCAGACGAAGGCGATGGTCTTGAAGAAATAAAGTGAAAAAATAAAAGTTCTGGCATACGATTTCCTATTTAGATTCTCCACAAAAGAAGTGGTGCATAAGAAATAAATGACACATAGCAAACTAATGATAGATACGGTAAAAAAAGCGAATTGGTGGAACATGTTCAAAAGGAAGATTGATGGATCAAAAATTAGCTGGACCAAACAACACGATCCGAACAGGAAAAGTAGATGTTTTATCAGTACTTTATACAAGATCGTCGCACAAGAGAGTCCGTTCAATCGTAGGATCGACAACTTCCTTGCATTGTCGAATAGCCATAGAGCGGTGAATAACAGAAAGAAGATCAGACTGATAACAATCAGGTTTCTCACAGGGCGATGATCAAGCAATATGATGGTTTCTGGATAATCTGTATATTGAAAATCCTGCACCGTGAATGAAGGTTGATAGAGTTCATTATACTTAGTCGTCAAGCTTTCGATGAACGCGGATACCTGCTCTGAATTTTGGCTCTCTACAAATTTCGTCGCTTCTTTAAAGGAAGGCAGCTCTATCAATGGATGATTATTGAATGAAGCATAATTGATCGTATAGTGTTGGGTTGAGAGGTGTTTTGCTGAAGGATGATTCAGCAGCGTTCTCAAATCAGTCTCATTGGAAAAATAGTCGATCACGACTAAATCAATACTTGGGTCAGGCTTTCCGTTCGTGATTTTGGGTGTGAAATTTGTTTCACGAAAAAGTACGTTCAACTGTTCTTCTTCTGCCGTTTCGAGCAAAATGGTCAGATTTCTCGTAAAATTTTGTCGATCGTCTTGGATCGTTCGAGGTAGATCGAACGATTGGTATTGTTCAGGAAGTGAATAGCTGTCGGCGATGATCCTTTCTTGTGCCACCTCTTGGACATAAAAGAAAATCATAAATGAAAGGATAGAAAAAAGGACGAATAAATTCAACCGAATAAGTTTATTGTTCATGAAATGTGATCCTTTACTGTTAAAATAAGTAGCAATTTTTTAATGATGTCTGATGAAAACATCAGTGTAGTTACTTAAAGATGGATTACCACCAGCCGTAATACGCTAAGCCTGTGTGTTTGCTATCACCTACTACAGTGGCATAGGCATACATGTTACGGTCAGCATAAGCAGTATATCTTCTACCTCCAACCACTGCTGTTGCATAGTGGAATTTATCATAATGATTGAAATTTGACCAAGCACGTTTTTGTCCTATTGGCATAACAGGCCAACTATGTGTCCCGTATGTCCAATGTCCGCGGTGGATATGGACAGATCCTCTGCTTTCTAAAGGGACATCTGTTATGAGAGAGGGATCTGTCGTGCCAATCACTTTCCCGCTATCATCCAAAATGACCCCGCCTGATCGAGGCATTTGTTCGGTTATCCGTATTTCGTTTTTTGAGTCTGTGACTGTGTCAGCATGTACTTCTGCTTGCACCATGCTAATGACGGTACTTCCTAAAAGAAGTCCTATTTTGCAAACTAATGTTATTTTTTCATTTCTTACTTCCTTTCTTTAATAAATGGTATAGGTGATATTTCCATCAGACAATCTTTATTTTATAGTAAAATAATCCGCTTTCAAAGTAGTGGAACACCATTTTTTTATAAGAATATATTAAGTTTGCTCTGTTATGTTATTTAAACTCTTCTTTCCTTTATTTACGCTGTTCAAGGAAAATGGTAAGATAAAAGATAACCATATGTTAAATCAATCGGACGGAGGAACAACAGATGAAAGTACTAGTAACAGGTTTTGATCCATTTGGTGGGGACAAAGTGAATCCAGCCTATGAAGCAGTAAAGAAAATGCCAGATGAAATCAGCGGTGCTGAAATCATCAAAGTGGAAGTGCCGACCGTATTCGAAAAAAGCAGTCAAGTAGTCAAAGAAGCCATCCAACAGCACCAACCAGATGTCGTGATCTGTGTCGGACAAGCAGGCGGACGGTCAGCAGTCTCGTTTGAACGTGTCGCAATCAATCTAGCAGAAGCAAGAATCCCTGATAATGAAGGAAATCAGCCGTTCGACACGGCTTTAGAAGAAAACGGTCCGGCCGCTTACTTTACTTCATTGCCAATCAAAGCAATGACAAAAAATGTACAAGATCATGGTCTACCAGCGTACATCTCTTATACAGCAGGAACATTTGTCTGCAACGATATCATGTATCGTTTGCTTCATTTGATCGAAACGCAATTCCCTGCAATTCGCGGTGGGTTCATCCACGTACCATTCTCACCAGATCAAGTGATCGATCGTCCAGTGGGTACACCTTCTATGTCTCTGGAAGACATTGCTTCTTCTTTGACTTATGCAGTTGAAGCAGCAGTAGAAAATAAAGAAGATATTTCCGGGAATGCCGGAACAACTCACTAATTTAGCAAGAAACACTGGCTGGTTGCTAACGTTATGTTAGTAGCCAGCTTTTTGTAATTAGAAAGGAAAGAAATAGCCGTGGAAGAATGGCAATCCGTCTTTGAAGAATGGTTTCCAAAAGAAATCAACAAAAGCTATCCTATTAAGATCTCTAAACAATACACAAGCAGTCAACGTTGGGAGATCTATGCAAAATTAACAAAAAAACAGCGGGAACTAGTCGATAAGCACCGCCGATATCTAATCAGCTCTCGTTTTATGGAAGAACATTATTTGGCCGCAACAGATTGGGTGTTTTCTGACTTCAAGATCAATCCGTTTTTTCGAACAAAACGAAGCCAGCAAAAATTGTATTGCGAATGTGGGAGAGAATTAAAAGTGCAATATATCGTCAAATCGCCAAAAACCGGAAAGATCCTAAAGCTAGGTATCAACCACTTTGCCGATCACCTGCATGTTTCTCCGACAGTAGCAGCTTCGATCCATCAGGGAATGACAAAAGTCGATCTGGCCTTAGATGAATTATTATGGCTTAAGCAAAAGAATATCGATTTTCCTGAAGAACTATGGCAAAAATACTGTTTTGTCCTATACCAAAATCGACGGATGAAACAGCCATATTTACCGGATATAAAATTAGCACAGCGTCTCGCAGAATTTCGCCAAGCAGAAATGCCGATTTACATAGCGGATTATCAAGCATTGGAAAATGAAATCAAGAAAATCAGTGAACACATCAATGGGCAGCCAAAAAAGCGACAGATAAAGAAAGAACTGTTTGACGACTTTGCAGAAGAATTAGTAAAGGATGTAGAAGAATTCTTGAACAACTATCGCACATTTTTACGTAAAGATTGGCAATCCATCGTTTATGAAGAAGTGCCAGCACATCCTAATGCTTATTTTGAAACGTTTATTTCCGCATTGAGAAAGACAAAACGTCAGCGAACACCAGAAGTCATTGCTCAGATGGAATATTTTGCGAAAAAACAACGGTTCATCCAACCAAAAATCTATCTATTTATTTGGAAGCAATATTGTCGCTATGGTTTTACGGAAGGATTCTTCGACAGCATTCCTCGGATAGTCAGAAATGGTTTTTTAAAAGTATTGCGTAAAGAACGAGAAGCCGTACAATTTGCTGATAAGAAAGGGCACACAGTCTCAAAAGAAAAATGGCAGCTAGTAGTGAAGGATATCCATTCTGGGAATGTACAAGAGACAATCGACAAATGGAAAGGAAAACATTATCGTTTTACTGAAGCGCAAAAACAAGCGTTAGAATATTATCAGAAGTTAGAAGAATCACTGCGTTTCAATGATGAGGCAAGAAAGTATCTGAAGGAATTACTATAAAAAATAGGCTTTCTCTCTATTTTTAGAGAGAAAGCCAGCTTTTTTATGCGTGTTGTTGTGCGTTGTAGTATTCTTCTTCCATTTTTTGCATACGTTCACGTTCTTTTTGGTTATACCAAGGAGAAACGGTAAATGCAAGGACATCATTCAGCAAGTAAACAGAGCTGTTCACGAACATCGCCAAACTTGCAGATCCATGCGTAAATGAAATATACCAAAGGACCATTTGTGCAAGCCCTGAAGCTAACCACCAGTAATATTGGTTATTGTAACGCAAGAAACTGATGATACCAGCAGTCAAGCTAATGGAAAAAGCAATGGCATCTACCCATGGGCGAGGATCATCTGTATAACGACCAATCAGGAATCCTGAAACAAGATAGACAAGGAAAGTACTGATGATTGCGATAAACCAGCTTTTTCCAGTGAATTTTCGGATTTTTGAAGCCATATTATGATTCCATTCTTTGCTTAACAATACGGGGATATCCAATGTGATCATATAAGCAATCTGTTCACCGATACTTAAATAGTTCTTTGCTGAAAATCCAACGATAATAAAACAAATCGCAGACAAAATACCTAAAATACCGTTGACTGATTTTGCCGCATTGATGGATAAAATACACAGTACACCAAGCGTGGTACCGATAAATGTGATAACGGACAGCCAAGTGATGGGACTATTGACAAGAGTCATGACCTGACAGCCAAGACTGAAAAAGAAAAGATAATAATTTTGTTGCGGCCAGCCTTTTAGCTGATGAGCTAAAAACTGAAAATATGACTTCATGTATGAGGACTCCTTAAGACACTAAATGTAGTGTGTTCTGTATTTACTAACACAATCTATTGTATGCTTTTCTTGAAAAAAAACTAGTCTTTCAATTATAAATAATTTGTGTTATGATAATTTTCTGTTTGTTTTCTTGAAAATATAATTTCTTACTTTCATTTATTATATTGGGAACAGGAAGAGTGTCTTGGAGGACCTACTTTCTGTTTTTTTTTTGCCTTTTTTCTTATAAAAAGAAAAAACAGCTATTTTTTTCAAGCTGACACATTTACAATGGAACTGGAGAATAATGTAGATGTGAATTTAAACAAAGAATAGGAGTGCTCATATGAACCTTACAACGATCCATCATGTAGCCATCATTGTTTCAGATTATCAGAAATCACGTGATTTTTATGTTAATAAATTAGGATTTGAAGTAATCAGAGAAAACTACCGCAAAGAACGAGATGACTATAAATTAGATCTGAAACTAGGAAGTGCCGAATTGGAGATTTTTGGAATTGCCAATGCGCCACAACGACCAAACTATCCAGAAGCTTGTGGCTTGCGTCATCTTGCTTTCAAAGTAGACGATATCGAAGAAACAATTGCAGAATTGCATTCCCTAGGGATCGAATCTGAACCGGTAAGAGAAGATACGTTTACAGGTAAAAAAATGACCTTTTTCTTTGATCCAGACGGGTTGCCGTTAGAACTACACGAATAAAGATAACAAAATTGTCACTTTTTTTTCGTTTCATTCGATTTTTCGTTCGTTCATTTCTTGATATTCTTTAAAAAAAAGAAACAGGAGAATGAAGAATGAAAAAAATGATGTTTGGTGCTGCTGCCCTCATCGTAATATTGATTACCGGTATGACAGGATTGCTCAGCGCCGCTTTTCACTTGGATGATATTAGTGATCAAGAATATCGGATCTCATTGAACGAAGCAGCAGCAATCGCTAAAAAAGAAATAAAAAAACACAATATATCTTCTATCCATTTTGCAGTGGAAAAAGAATTGGATAATCCTACGAATGCAACATATGAATACCAGTTTTTTTGTGAAGGACAAGTCATAGCAGTCAATCCGTCCACTGGGAAAGCAACTGTAAGGAATCATACAGAAAAAACAGCAGAACCTTTATTTGATATAGAAAAAACGGAAGAGTTCAAGCAACCGCAAGTAGCGATGAAAGAAGCAGTCAGCTACTACGGGAAAAAAGCAAAAGTGAAAGAGTGGGCGATTGTAGTTAAAGATGAACGTCCGTATTATCAAGTCCAATTAATTGATGGAAAACAGACTCAACAGGTATGGATATCTGCATAGAAAAAGGCTATTGCTTCTCTTTTTTTCAATATAAGAGTAAGCTAAGAGGGTAAAGATGAAAGGAAGTTGAGATAACATGGAAAAAATGAAATGCCCTAATTGCGGGAAAAAATTTGCATACGAAGAAGTCAATAATGTAGTCGAACATAATGATAAAGAAATGCCAATCGTCTGCCCTTATTGCCGAACTGAAGCGGCAAGAATCGTTACTCATGGTTATTTCATTACTGAAAAGATAGAAGATTTTTTAAAATAACGATTTTGCGATTTCTTTTTCTGCATGTTAGAATGGAGAAAAGGAGAGGAAACTATGATTCGTTTTGCGAGAAAAGAAGATGCTCCAGAAATCGCCCCATTGATCTTAGTAATTCTAAAAGACATGGAATTGCCATTTTTGAAGCAGACAGGGGAACAAAAGACTTTAGAGATTTTAGAAGAAGCAATCACTGATCCTAATTATCGCTACAGTTATTCACGAGGTATCGTAGAAGAAATAGACGGTAAAGTTGCAGGAGTTGCTTACGGTTATACAGATGAAGAAGAAGCAATCATCGATCAGCCACTGGTACCTATCTTAGAAAAATATCAGTTAGATGCGTCTACACGTTTGTTCATTGATAAAGAAACGTTTCCCAATGAATGGTATTTGGATTCTATCAGTGTATCAGAAGATTTTAGAGGGCAAGGCATCGGTTCACGATTATTAGAAGCATTACCTAAATTGGCGAAGAAAGCGAATCGCTCCGTCATCGGACTGAGTGTGGATGAAAAAAATCCAAAGGCTAAAAAATTATATGAACGCCATGGCTTCAAAGTGGTCGGTCAGCGGATGATCAGTGGTCATCTTTATGATCATATGCAAAAGAAATTAAATTGATTTAAATGGTCAAATAGTAAAAAAATAATACTAGTGTAAAGAAGAATAATTGTTACTAAAAATTGAATAGGTTTTAATA
>NZ_BJLL01000038.1:0-26201 GCF_007996925.1 Enterococcus sp. NBRC 3427
TTTTGAACACCGTTTATCGTAAAAAGGGACTGTGACAAGACTTTTGTCACAGTCCCTTACTATTATTTAACTATGGATAAACAAAATGAGGTTCTTTACTACCCCTAGATATCTAGCAAAATAGCTGATCTTTTTGCTAGTTTATCTTCTTGGGACGGATAAACTTCCAATAATCCCGTATTTTTTCTTCAAGTAGTAACGGATTGCTAAAGCAGTTGCCCCGATAATGATAACTACTACTGGATCTAATACTGGATTGATAACTGGTGGCAATAGTGTTGTCGCAGAAAACAGTACGACCCAAAGAAGTGTCGTTCCACCTAGGATAAGCAATGTCTTACCCATTCCTGGTTTCTTGCTTCGATCTGCTCCGGGATATTCATATTGATAGATGTATTTGTACATCATATAAAAGACCCAGCCACCGATTGCAGAACCTAGAACGAGTGTAGAAAAGCCATAAGCTGGCGTTGTTCCACGTGAAAACAATCCGGTAATCGCAATCATGATACTTAATAGACCAAGCAACAGCAACGTATTATCTAACCACATCAATAAAGGGGTGGATGAATTTTTTACTTCTGCTGGCTTATTGATGATTGCTTCCGTTCTTTCAGAGACTGTCCCAAACAATTGACGGGCTGTTCTTCCGCCTTTTTGTTCTGCAACTAAAGTAGGCAGAATGTCATGAAGGGCTTTTACTTTTTCTTCTTCAGACAAATTCGCTGCTTCTAAAGATTTTTTCAAATCAAAAATGTACTGTTGATTTCTTTTGGTTAATTTTGTTTCTAAACTATTGTTTTCTTTTACGATTGCTCGTAATTGTTCTGGTTCCATTATCTAATAGTCCTCCTTAGCCGTTCCTTTTCTCAACGGTCGTCACAAAAGACATTCTACCATATTCTACAGCTAGTTTGATAGCCCTTTTACACATTAAAGCGGAATAACATTACGTCGCCGTCTTGTACGACATAATCTTTTCCTTCTAATCGAACACGTCCAGCTTCTTTTGCTGCATGCATGTTTCCGTAATGATCCAAGTCTTCAAAAGAGACAGTTTCTGCACGGATAAATCCGCGTTCGAAATCTGAATGGATGATTCCTGCTGCTTGTGGTGCTTTGATTCCTTTTTTGAATGTCCAAGCACGTACTTCTTGTTCCCCAGCAGTAAAGTAAGTAGCTAAGCCTAACAAATCATAAGCAGCACGGATCAACTGATCCAAACCTGATTCTTCGATTCCTAAAGCTTCTAAAAATTCCGCTTTGTCTTCTTCATCTAATTCTGCGATTTCTTCTTCTGCACGAGCACTGACCACGATCACTTCTGCATTTTCTTCTGCAGCAAAGTTGCGCACTTCTTGTACATAATGATTCGCGTCTGCATCTGCTACGTCATCTTCTGAGACATTGGCTACATAAAGAATTGGTTTTGTCGTCAATAAAAATAGTGATTTAACGATTTTTTGTTCTTCTTCAGTAAATTCGATCGTTCGGGCAGATTTTCCTTCTTCCAGTACAGGTTTGATTTTATCCAGTACAGCTAGTTCTGCCACTGCATCTTTATCTTTGGTTTTAGCAACTTTTGCTACACGAGTATAGCGTTTGTTGATAGATTCTAAGTCTGCTAACACTAGTTCCAAGTTGATCGTATCAATATCTTCTAGTGGATCAACACGTCCTTCTACGTGAGTAATATTATCATCATCAAAACAGCGAACAACGTGACAAATAGCGTCTACTTGGCGGATATGGCTTAAGAATTGATTTCCCAAACCTTCTCCTTTACTTGCGCCTTTTACGATTCCAGCAATATCTGTAAATTCAAAAGTCGTCGGAACAGTTTTTTTCGGATGTACAAGTTCTGTTAAGCGTTGCAAACGCCAGTCAGGTACTTCTACCATCCCTACGTTGGGGTCGATCGTCGCAAAGGGATAGTTTGCTGCTTCTGCTCCTGCTTTTGTGATCGCATTAAACAAAGTTGATTTTCCTACGTTGGGCAACCCAACAATTCCAGCAGTCAATGCCATAAATTTATTCACTCTTTCTCTGCATTTTTTTCAATTACTTTTTTTAATTTCTTTTCAAAATCTCGACGGGTCATCATGACGATATGTCCGCAATTCATACATCTGATTTTGATATCTGCGCCCATTCGAATGACTTCCCAGCGATTCGTCTGGCAAGCGTGAGGTTTTTTCATTTCAACGATATCGTGCAAGTCGTACATAAAAATAGCCTCCTTTTTGTTTATTCTTCATCAAATTGAATATTCAAGATATCAAGAATTCGAGTCAAATCTTTTTGAGAAAGATATTCAATCTCGATCTTACCTTTCCCATTTTTTTCTTGGATAGCTACACTTGTACCAAATTTATCCATCAAACGATCTTCGCTTTCTCGGATATAATATGGTTTTTCCTTTGCTAGCCTTGGGATTTTTTTCTTTTCTTTTCCATCATTTTGATTTAACTCAGAAACAAGCTGTTCCAGTTGGCGGACAGTTAAATTTTCAGTTACTGCACGATTGGCTAATTTCAAGATCAATGTTTTATTTTTTAAACCTAACAGCGTACGGGCTTGTCCCATAGATAAACGCTGATCTTGTACCATTTCCTTGACAAGATCCGGTAAAGAAAGCAAGCGCAAATAATTGGCGATATAAGGTCTGCTCTTTCCTAAACGACTAGCTACTTCTGCTTGTGTTAGTTTCAGGTTTTTCATCAGCATCTCATATGCTTCTGCTTCTTCTAACGGATTCAGATCTTCTCGCTGCAAGTTTTCCAGCACTGCTACTTGCATCATCGCTTCTTCGTCAAAGTCTCTAACGATAGCAGGGATCGTTTCTTTTTCAGCTAGTTTGGACGCTCGAAAACGTCGCTCCCCTGCAATAATCTCATATCCTTTTACTGCGGAACGGCGTACGATGATGGGTTGAAAGACACCTGATTGTTCAATAGAATTAGCTAGTTCCTGCAAAGATACTTCTTCAAATGTTTTACGGGGCTGATACGGATTTGGTCGCAGCTCATTCAATGGTAGCTGGACAACGGTATCATCTTTTACATCCACCGTCTCTAAGTTTTCTAAATCTTGAAACAGTGCATCGATTCCTCGGCCTAATCCTTTACTTTTCTTCACGACTTACCACTTCCTTTGCCAATGCTTGGTAGACTTCAGCTCCTCGAGAACGTGGATCGTAGTCGATGATCGGTTTTCCATGACTAGGTGCTTCTGATAAACGAATATTTCTTGGAATGATCGTTTCGTAAACTTTTTCGCGGAAGTATTTACGTACTTCTTCTACGACTTCATTTCCCAGATTTGTTCGTGCATCATACATTGTCAGTAAGACTCCCTCGATCTCTAATTCTGGATTAAAGTGTTTTTGGACTAAACGAACCGTATTCAGTAATTGGCTTAATCCTTCCAATGCGTAATACTCACACTGAACAGGTATCAAAATCGAATCACTTGCTGTAAATGAATTGATTGTCAGATGGCCAAGAGAAGGCGGGCAATCGATCAAAATATAATCATACTGACTGCTTACTTCTGCTAAAGATCCTTTTAATCTTGATTCTCTTGCCATCATTGACGTCAATTCGATCTCTGCTCCTGCTAATTGGAGAGTCGCAGGCACAATACTCAAATTTTCGTGTTCAGTGATCAAAGTTGCCTCATCAATTGGCAATTCATTGACTAGAACATCATAGATGTCTCTTGTCACATCAGGTTTTCTGATCCCGACACCACTGGTAGCATTTCCTTGTGCATCCATATCCACTAGCAATACTTTTTTGCCAAGGCTAGCAAGACAAGCACCTAGATTCACCGTCGTCGTTGTTTTGCCGACGCCACCTTTTTGGTTCGCAACAGATATTATTTGTGCCATCTCTTCTCCTCCTATTTGATTGGCTGCTTATTAGGCAGTCCGGGCTTTCTTGGGTATTTCTTTGGGGTTGGTTTCTTTTTTTGAATAACGATGATATGCCGTTGATCAGAGACATTCGGCAAGGTAACCGCCTCTTCTTTGAGGAATTTACCACCTAATAAAGCAATCGCTTGTTTTGCTTCTGTCAATTCCTCTTCACTTTTTGCTGCTTTCAATGCATAAAAATAGCCTTCTTGTTTAGCCAAGGGCAAACACAATTCCGCTAACACATTCAAACGAGCAACCGCACGAGCAGTGACAAGGTCAAATGATGCACGAAAGTGAGGATTTTGCCCAAATGTTTCTGCCCGGTCATGATATAAGGAAGCATCGATTCCTAATAATCGGGTTAACTCAGATAAGAAGGTTATTCGTTTATTCAGAGAATCAACGATCGTTATCTGCAGTTCTGGAAAGGCAATTTTTAAAGGTATGCTAGGAAACCCTGCCCCCGAACCAACATCGCATAAAGATAAAGGTTGCGTAAAGTCTACTTCAAATGCTAATGTAAGTGAATCGTAAAAATGCTTCAGATATACGTCTTTTTCATCCGTAATAGCTGTAAGGTTCATCTTTTCGTTCCATTCGACTAATGTCCGATAATAAATAGCGAATTGATTCATTTGATGATCGGTAAGCTCTATCCCTTTTTCTGCCAAGGATTGGCGAAATTCTTCTGGTATCATAAATATTCCTTTCATTGTGAAACAGCAATTGTTTCACAGATTCTCTCCCTACTTTAACGCAAAATCTCTAGACATGCAATCCTTCCATATGGATTCTTAAAAATTTGAAAAGTAAGAAAAACCGATAGACTTTTTCTTTCTAGTATGACTCATAAAATATACACAGAAGAGAGAACTAGCTTTGAGCAATTTCTGCAAAAACTAGTTCTCTCTTCTATTTATTATTACGTATTACGCTGGTTCACTGACTTTCGCAATCTTCCCTTGTTCGATATAGACCATTAGGATACTTAGGTCTGCAGGGTTTACGCCACTGATTCGGCTAGCTTGGGCAATTGTTTCTGGTTGGATTTTCTGCAATTTTTGTTTTGCTTCTGTTGCTAATCCGTTGATTGCTGCGTAGTCGATGTTTTCTGGAATCTTTTTCGCTTCCATGCGTTTTAATTTTTCTACTTTTTCCATGGCTTTTTTGATGTAGCCTTCATATTTGATTTGGATTTCTACTTGTTCGATTTCTTTTCGTGTCAATTCTTCATTTTCTGGAATAAACCGTAGAAGTTCTGCATAAGTAATCTCAGGACGTCTTAAAAAGTCGCTTGCTAGTACACCATCTTTTAATGGTGCCGCATTAATCGTTGCTAAAAAGTCTTGGACTTCTTCTGTTGGTTTGATTCGTACATTCATCAAACGTTTGATTTCTTGTTCAACTGCTTCTTTTTTCTTCAAATAATTCTTGTATTGATCTTCTTTTACTAAGCCTACACGGTGACCCATTTCTGTTAATCGCAAATCTGCATTATCATGACGTAAAAGCAGACGGTATTCAGCACGTGAAGTCAGCAAACGATAAGGTTCGTTAGTTCCTTTTGTTACCAAATCATCGATCATGACACCGATGTAACCGTCACTTCGTTTGATCACTAAAGGTTCTTTTCCCTGAACTTTCAAAGCTGCATTGATACCGGCAATCAGCCCTTGTCCAGCCGCTTCTTCATAACCGCTTGTACCATTTGTTTGTCCAGCTGTATAAAGATTTTCAACGACTTTAGTTTCTAATGTCGGACGGAGCTGGTGTGGCTCTACTACGTCATATTCGATAGCATATCCTGTACGCATCATTTCTACTTTTTCTAATCCAGCAATAGAATGAAGCATGTTGACTTGAACATCCTCTGGTAAAGAAGTAGATAAACCTTGAACATAGACTTCTTCCGTATTTAAGCCTTCTGGTTCCAAAAATAATTGATGACGTGGTTTGTCTGCAAAACGCACGATCTTATCTTCGATGGATGGACAATAGCGAGCGCCTACCCCTTCAACGATCCCTGTAAACATTGGGGCACGATGTAAGTTGTCTCGAATAATTTGGTGAGTCGTCTCACCTGTATAGGTCAGCCAGCAAGATTCCTGATCTAGTTTATAGGCACTATCTGGTGTGCTGAAGCTAAAATGATTCGGCTCTTTGTCACCAGGCTGCTCTTCTGTAACAGAATAGTCGATCGTACTTGATTTTACTCGAGGCGGTGTTCCTGTTTTGAACCGTTCGATAGCAAAGCCAAGTTCTTTTAGATGATTCGCTAGTCCAATAGAAGGTTGAGAGTTATTCGGACCTGATGAATATTTCAATTCACCGATAATGATTTCTCCGCGAAGTGCTGTTCCGGCTGTAATAACAACTGCTTTGGCCCGGTAGCTCGCTCCTGTGGACGTCACTACTCCATGACAAACACCATCTTCGACGATCAGTTCTTCGACGATTCCTTGTCTTAGCGTCAAATTTGGTTCTTTTTCGATCGTATGTTTCATTTCTGTTGAATAAGCATGTTTGTCTGCTTGTGCTCGCAATGCTCGGACAGCTGGGCCTTTTCCTGTGTTCAACATACGCATTTGGATATAGGTTTTATCGATATTCTTACCCATTTCTCCGCCTAACGCATCGATTTCTCGAACGACAACGCCTTTAGCTGGTCCGCCTACAGAAGGATTACATGGCATGAATGCTACCATGTCCAAATTTATTGTCAGTAATAATGTTTTTGATCCCATACGTGCAGCAGCAAGTGCAGCTTCTGAACCGGCGTGTCCTGCGCCAACAACGATCACGTCATACGCATCTGCTTCATAATGTTCCAATCGTTTGTTCCTCCTTTTATTTTCCTAAACAAAATTGACTGAATAATTGAGTGATTAGCTCATCTTGTACACTGTCGCCGACAACTTCTCCTAGATAGTCCCAGCAACGCGTCATATCTATTTGAACGAGATCCACAGGCATTCCTGAATCAATACCTGCAATGACTTCTTCAAGTGAGAGGGAAGCTTTTTCTAACAACGCGATATGGCGGGTATTAGAAACATAAGTAGCGTCTCTTTCTCCTGTTTCTCCGCTGAAGAATAAATCAGAAATAGCTGATTCCAAACGATCTAGTCCGTCGTTTTTAGCTACGGAAATTGAAAAAACTGGTTCATTTTCGATCAATTTCTTCAATTTTTCTTGTTCCAGCTGTGCTGGCAAATCTGTTTTATTTAGAAGAATGATCCGTTTCAATCCACTTGTCGCTTCCAATAATTGTTCATCTTCTGCTGTCAGTGGTTCGCTTTGGTTTAGAACAAGTAAGATCAAGTCTGCTTCTGCTAATGCTTTTCGGCTTCTTTCGACCCCGATCCGTTCCACCACATCTTCTGTTTCCCGAATTCCAGCTGTATCGATTAGCTTGAGCGGTACCCCCCGAACATTGACATACTCTTCGATTACATCTCGAGTCGTTCCTGCAATATCCGTAACGATTGCTTTTTCTTCTCTTAACAAATGGTTTAACAAACTTGATTTGCCGACATTTGGCCGGCCGATGATTGCCGTACTTAACCCTTCCCGCAGAACCTTCCCTTGCTTGGATGTAGCAAGTAGCGCTTGGATTCTTTGTTGGATCATCTGCGCTTTTTCAAGCAATAACTTCGTAGTCAATTCTTCGACATCATCATATTCTGGATAATCAATATTTACTTCTACTTGTGCTAATGTCTCTAAAATCTCTTGTCTCAATGAGCGGATCAAAGCAGACAGATTGCCGTCTAACTGATTAAGAGCTAGTCCCATTGCTTTGTCTGTTTTTGCCCGAATCAAATCCATCACAGCTTCTGCCTGTGAAAGGTCAACACGACCATTCAAGAATGCTCGTTTTGTGAATTCGCCTGGCTCAGCTAATCTTGCACCTTCTCTTAACAATAGCTGCAAAATTTGATTGACTACAACGATCCCACCGTGACAATTGATTTCTACTACATCTTCCCGCGTAAATGTCTTTGGTGCTCTCATCACGGAGACCATGACTTCATCGACAAGCTGATTGCTCTTGGGATCAACGATATGTCCATAATGGATCGTATGACTTGGTACTTCTGATAATCGTTTGTTTCCAGATTGATAAACTTTATCTGCTAGTTGCACAGCTTGATCGCCACTTAAACGAACGATACTGATTGCACCTTCTCCAGGTGGGGTAGAAATTGCCGCAATCGTATCAAATTCTAAAGTAATTTCAGCCATTTTTTCACTTCCTTTTTCATTTTGCGCACAAAAAAAGTGCCCACTCCACCCTTTATGCACAATAAACGGTGAACTTCGCACTTTGACTGCTTGTTCTTGATTAAATTCTGGTCATAGATTATCACACTTGCTATAAGGAATCAAGTGTTTAAAACAATTAGATGAAGTTGAGCCTGTTCTGCTTCCATTACCTTATATTTAATTGTCCTTGGATGTCTCTTTGCGTTCTTTGGTTTATTCGAAGAGAAGATACTGTATAAACAAGGCTTTATCTTTCTTAAAAAAAACGGTACACTAAATGGTAGCGCTATCTAAACTATACACTTTTGAAAGGAGAAAATATGTGAGCCCGTTCAGATCTGCTGCATTGGAAGAAGAAAGTGACCCTCGGATCAACGATGTCGTTTTATCTACAGGGAATATCAACCAGAAATATATCGTCCGCGATATCGTTTTTGTTGTGGAATGCTTAGAAGCTGATTTGTTTGACCCATCTTTTCCCAAAGATGACCTTTTCTTAACAACGAAGAGGAAATTAAAGACGAAGGTACTTGAATATGGTGCGAATGCAGTAATCAACTGTCATTTTGAGTATCAGCAAAAAAAACGCGACGGAAAGTATTTTCTGGAACTTTTTGCTTATGGAACAGTGATCCAATTTATCCAAACAACGATTGGTTAAATGAAACAGACAAAAAAAGCGGATCAAAACTGAAGACAGTTTCGATCCGCTTTTTTCTATCAAAGTTAGTGACTACTTCATCGTATACTCTGATAAGAATGATTTCTAGTAAAATATACTTGGTTTGAAAAACTTTGTCAACGTGATTTATTCAAAAAGTAATGGAATCAATAATATTTTTTAGCAGGTTCTACTACTAAATAACGATAAGGTTCCTCACCTTCCGAATGTGTTTTTACATGTTCATCTTTGCTTAATGCAGCATGGATTTGTTTACGTTCAAATGCAGGCATTGGTTCTAAGAAAACAGGCTGCCCTGTCCGTTTTACTTTTTCAGCCGTGCGATCAGCTAAACGCTGAATGATCTCTTGGCGCTTTTCACGGTAATTGCCTACATTGACTACTACAGACAGCTTATTTCTTGCTAAACGATGGATGAAGACTTGTGCCAGATATTGCAATGCATTCAGTGTTTTTCCATGTTTCCCAATCAGTATGCCTTGCTTTTGTGTTTCTAAATGGAAAACAACCATATTATTTGATTCTCTTTCCATTTTGACAAGAGCTGGAGCATCAAGCTGTTTTGAAATTTCAGTAAGATAAACTGCCAATTCCGTTAAAGCTGCTTCATCACCTAGCTCACTTACTTCTTCTGTTTTTTCTTCAAGAATCGTTTCGTTGACTACCTCGATCTCAGCTGTTGGTTCTTCTTCCAAAATTTCTTCTACAGTCTGTTCTACTGTTTCAGAAACTTTTTCGCTGATACTTGGCTGGATCGAAAGCCGTGCATTCTTTCGACCCATTCCTAGGAAACCTTTTTTTCCTTCTTCCAGTATTTCGATTTCGACTTGGTCTTTGGCCAAACCCAAATCAGCCAGACCTAGTTGGACAGCTTCGTCTATTGTTGCAGCTTCATAAATCGGCATTAGCATTACCTCCCCTATTATTTCCGTTTTTTCTTAGGATTCATTGCTTTCTTAAGAGCACGTTCTCTTTCGCGGATTCTCCGTGCTTCTTCTTCACGCTCTTTTCGAATTTTGAAAGGGTTGTTGATCAGCAGCGTTTGTACAACTTGGAAGGCATTGGAAACTACCCAGTATAATGAAAGACCGCTGGCTAAATTGACACCCATCACTAAAATCATTACAGGCATCACGAAATTCATGATCTTCATTGATGCATTCGATTCAATTTGACTCATGCTAGATAAATACGTACTTGCAAAAGTAAAGATTGCTGCTAAAATCGGCAAAATAAATGTTGGATCCGCGTTCCCTAAGTTCAACCATAAGAAATGCCCTTGTTTCAACTCTGGTACACGTGAAATAGATTGCCATAACGCCATCAAGATTGGCATTTGTACTAATAAAGGAAGACAACCAGCATATGGATTGACGCCATTTTCTGCATATAAACGCTGCTGCTCTTCTCTTAACTTACTTTGTGTTTCCGGATCTCTTGAACTATATTGTTGCTGCAGTGCTTTTAATTTCGGTTGTAATTCTTGCGTTTTACGCATGCTCTTTGTTTGGAAATGCATCAACGGCAATAGGATCACGCGGATGATCAGTGTAAATAAAATGATCCCTATCCCTGCATTACCAAATGACAACGCCTTGATCGCCTCAGCAAAGTAATAAACAATATAACGATCCCAAATTCCTGTACTCTGTGCGCTGACTTCCCCAGTTCCGCAACCGGATAAGACGATGACCAAACTAACGATACCGGCCATCAAAAGTAAACGTTTGTATTTCTTCACTTACTCTTTTCCTCTCTGTCGATTATTTTTGCAAGTTTTAAGACGTGGACTAAATTGGAGCGAACCTCATCATAAGTCAACCCCTTCACACTTGGTCTAGCAATCACAATAAAATCCAACTCCGGATCAATTTCTTCTTTTATAGAATAAACTGCTGCTCGGATTTTTCGTTTGACTTCATTGCGGTTTACCGCGTTGCCGACCTTTTTTCCTACAGATAAACCAACTCGAAAATGAGGCTGTCCCGGTTTTTCCAAACGGTAAACGACGAATTTGCGGTTAGCAAAAGAATCTCCCGTATGGAACACGGCTTGAAACTCTCGTTCTTTTTTTACTCGATACGCTTTTCTCATTAGTTTTCTTTCCTTTTCTATCTCTCACTTACGCTCATAATCATACCATAATTACGATTGTCCTTTCATCATTTCCCTAAAAAAGAGTATAAAAAAAACCACTGAAACCCCAGTGGCCTAAGCTGAAAGAACTTTTCTTCCTTTGCGACGACGGCTAGCTAACACACGACGTCCATTTTTAGTACTCATACGTTTACGGAATCCGTGAACTTTTTGACGTTTACGTTTATTTGGTTGGTATGTTCTTTTCATATATTCCACCTCCAAAATGTTCTTATCTATTTTATAAACACAGACATACTTTGATAGTATAACGACAAAGTAGTGATTTTGTCAATATAAAATAGAAGATCGATTGTTAAAACTTATCCACAAGATTATTTTTTTCTATGGGAATCCTATGTGGAAAAAGTTATGCACAGGGATTATCCACAGATAATAAAAGGCTGGTTTTACACAGAAAACACACGTGTAAAAAAAGTAATCCACAATCAGGCGATTTCCTGTGTATTCCGTCTCCTAACTATTGGTATATCTGTATTTTTTATCCACAGACGCAAGAGGAAATCTATTGGTTTTTACGAGTTTTCCACCTGTGCATTAGTGGTGTGGAAAACTTTTTTTGACAACTGTGTTTTTCTCTTTTTTCTTTTTGTCGATTGTGTGGATAATTGTAATTAAAAAATTTTTTTCTTCGGTTTCTGTGGAAAACTATTGAAAAAAATGCTAAATTAGTACTAGTTATTCACTTTTTAATGAAGGAGGAGGCCTTATATGGTATCCCTCGATGCTTTATGGAATGAATTAAAAGCAACATACCAAAAGGATTTATCGCCTGCTAGCTATAATACATGGATCGAAACAGCGAACCCTCGAACCCTTGATCAAAACCAGCTCGTTGTTGAGGTTCCTAGCAAGATTCATAAAGAATATTGGGAAAAAAACCTGGCGACAAAAATCGTTGAAGTCGGTTATATGTTATCAGGAAATGAGATTATCCCTCGCTTTATTACTGGCGAAGAAGCAGAGCAAGAAGAAGTTATAGAAGAAAAAAATCCAAAAGTTGTGGCACCTAGTCCGCTAAAAAAAGCCATGCTGAACCCTAAATATACCTTTGATACGTTTGTCATTGGTAAAGGAAACCAGATGGCTCATGCAGCAGCGCTCGTTGTAGCAGAAGATCCAGGTTCTATTTATAACCCGCTCTTCTTTTATGGAGGCGTGGGACTTGGTAAGACTCACTTGATGCATGCAATTGGTCATCAAATGCTGCAAAGTCAGCCTAATGCCAAAGTAAAATATGTAAGCAGTGAAACTTTTGCTAATGATTTCATCAATTCGATCCAAAACAAAACAGCAGAAGAGTTCCGTCAAGAATATCGAAATGTTGATTTACTGCTAGTGGATGACATTCAATTTTTTGCAGAAAAAGAAGCTACGCAAGAAGAGTTTTTCCATACTTTCAATGCCTTGTACAATGAAGGGAAACAAATCGTACTAACCAGTGATCGGTTGCCAAACGAGATTCCGAAACTGCAAGAACGCCTTGTTTCTCGCTTTGCATGGGGGCTGTCTGTTGATATTACACCGCCGGATCTTGAAACAAGAACAGCGATTTTACGTAAAAAAGCGGCGGCTGAACGTCTAGAGATCCCAGATGACACACTAAGCTACATCGCAGGACAAATTGATTCTAACATTCGTGAATTAGAAGGTGCGCTTGTTCGAGTGCAAGCTTTTGCTGCGATGAATAGTGAAGATATTTCGACTAGTCTAGCTGCAGACGCACTGAAAACGTTAAAATCAGGAAAAGGACATCCTCAATTGTCAATCCTGCAGATCCAAGAAGAAGTGGCAAAGTATTATCACATCCAATTGAAAGATCTCAAAGGAAAGAAACGCGTCAAATCTATTGTTGTTCCTAGACAAATCGCTATGTATTTGGCACGTGAGCTCACAGATAATTCTTTACCGAAAATCGGAGCTGAATTCGGTGGCAAGGATCATACAACGGTTATCCATGCTCATGAAAAAATCCAGCAGCTGATGGATTCTAGTGTCAGTATGCAAAATGAAGTATCAGAAATCAAAAACTTTTTACTAAATTAATTTGTCGATTCTATCAACTGAAAATAGCATGTGGATAAAAGAAAAAAACGTTCAAAAGTTATACACACTTTTTCCACAGCTGTTTTTTCGTTTCTCTCTTACGTTTTTTGAGTTTTCCACAGAATCAACATGCCCTATTACTTTTATTATTCTTTTTAACTAATAATAAATAAACAAACATTCAAAGGAGATACATCATGAAAGTTACTTTAAACCGAGCTAGCTTTATGCAGGAATTGCAAACTGTTCAACGAGCTATTTCAAGCAAAACCACGATCCCTATTTTGACAGGTGTAAAAATCACACTGACACAAGAAGGTTTGACTTTGACGGGGAGCAACGCTGATATATCAATTGAAACTTTTTTGTCTGTTGAAAACGAAAAAGCAAATATGCAAATCGAATCTACTGGTTCCATTGTTTTACAAGCACGTTTCTTTAGCGAAATCATTCGGAGACTTCCTGAAGAAACATTTACTTTAGAAGTTTTAGAAAATAAACAAGTAGCGATCACTTCTGGAAAAGCGAATTTTATCGTAAATGGATTAGATGCAGATAACTATCCTCATCTTCCTGTTGTCGAAAGCCATAACCAGATGAAATTACCTGTACACGTATTGACTAAACTAATCAACGAAACAGTTTTTGCTGTCTCACAACATGAGAGTCGTCCAATCTTGACAGGTGTGCATTTCATTTTATCTGATAATTCTTTATTAGCTGTAGCTACTGATTCTCACCGTCTAAGTCAACGCGTGATTCCAGTAGAACAAGCGGCTGATCATTTTGATATTGTTATTCCTGGAAAAAGTTTGATCGAATTATCTCGCTCATTAACAAATGAAGAAGAAATCGTCGAAATCAGCATTATGGAAAACCAAGTGTTGTTCAAAACAGAAACGATGTATTTCTATTCCCGTTTGCTAGAAGGAAACTATCCAGATACCAATCGTTTGATTCCTTCAAGTTTTAATACAGAGGTTGAATTTTCTGTTCCTAGCTTTTTAGCGGCGATCGAACGGGCTTCTTTACTTTCTCATGAAGGCCGTAACAACATCGTTCGTTTATCTATTCGTCCAGATGCGGTTGTTTTATACGGAAATTCGCCAGAAATCGGGAAAGTAGAAGAAAGCTTGAGTTATACAGCAAGCAGTGGCGATCCATTAGATATTTCTTTCAATCCGGATTATATGAAAGCAGCGTTGCGTGCATTTGGAGATATGAGCATCAAAGTGAAATTTATCTCTGCTATTCGTCCATTTACATTGGAACCAACGGAAGATGGCGTTCAATTTATTCAGCTGATTACTCCTGTACGTACAAATTAACAATGATTTTCAATGTTCTTGAAAATTTAATTGAAAAGAAATAGAAAAAATAAAATTTTAAACAGAAGGCCCTAAAATCTCTTTTAAGGCTTTCTGTTTATTTTTGTTTAAATCACCTTTTTTAGATTAAATCGTCTTATATGGAAAAATATATGGATAAATTTGTTTTATTGCGAAAAAAAAGGTATAATAGAGTATACTTTTAATAATGAAAATGAGGGATGGGCATTGAAACAACAAGTCATTCTAAATACGGAATTCATGACGTTGGGCCAAATGTTGAAAGAAGTCACAGTTATCGGTAGTGGCGGACAAGCAAAATGGTATTTGGCAGAAAACACTGTGTTAGTCGATGGCGAACCAGAAAATCGTCGTGGACGCAAACTTTATCCCGGCATGATGGTTGAAGTTCCAGAAGTAGGAACTTTTTTTATGGTAAAAAAAGGAAACGACGATAATGAGGCTGAATAAGCTGTATTTAAAAAATTATCGAAATTACGAAGAGCTGAACATCGAATTTTCCAAGAACCTCGTCATCTTTTTAGGAGAAAATGCGCAAGGAAAAACGAATCTTTTGGAAAGTATCTACGTATTAGCTATGACGCGAAGTCATCGGACAAGTAGTGAGCAGGAATTGATTGGCTGGACTGACGATCAGGCGATGATTCAAGGAGAGATCACAAAAGGTTCATCCACTCTTCCATTAGAAATCTTATTATCTAAAAAAGGCCGAAAAACCAAGATCAACCATATCGAACAGAAAAAGTTAAGTACTTACGTGGGACAAATGAATGTCATTTTATTTGCACCAGAAGATCTTTCTTTAGTAAAAGGCAGCCCGCAGATCAGGCGGAAGTTTTTAGATATGGAATTAGGCCAGATCAATCCAATCTATCTTTATGATCTTGTCCAATACCAAGCAATTTTGAAACAAAGAAACCAGTACTTGAAGCAATTGAATGAAAAAAAACAAACTGATTTGCTTTATTTGGATATTTTGTCCGAACAACTAGCAGCGTTTGGCAGCAAAGTATTGAAAGCAAGAGCACAGTTCGTCAAGCGATTGGAGTTTTGGGCTAATTCTTTGCATCAGCAAATCACCCATCAAAAAGAGCAGCTGGAAATCGAGTATCTCACCGCAGTCGATTCTTTAGAAACACATACGCAAGAGCAAATCCAAGAACAATTTCTCGCACTTTTGAACCAAAATAAAAAGAAAGACCTTTTTCGGGGAACAACGACAGTTGGTCCTCATCGTGACGATCTTTCCTTTTTTATTAATCAGAAAAATGTGCAGACTTATGGATCGCAAGGACAGCAAAGAACAACTGCACTAAGTGTCAAATTAGCAGAAATCGATTTGATTAAAGAAGAGACAGGGGAATATCCAATCCTTTTGTTAGATGATGTGATGAGCGAGCTGGATGATAATCGTCAACTCCATCTGCTAGAAACAATCGAAGGAAAAGTTCAAACGTTCTTAACAACAACGACACTTGACCATGTAAAAAATAAAATGACTGTTGAACCTGAGATTTTTTATGTTCAACAAGGGAAACTAAAAGGAGAAGAAACTGAATGACAGAAGAAAGAAGTTTAGTAGAACGCGCTAAAGAGTATGATGCCAGTCAGATTCAAGTACTTGAAGGACTTGAAGCCGTTCGTAAACGACCTGGCATGTATATCGGTTCGACTAGTTCTGAGGGTCTGCATCACCTTGTTTGGGAAATTGTCGATAATTCGATCGATGAAGTATTAGCAGGTTTTGCAACGAAAATCCATGTGATTATTGAAAAAGACAACAGTATCACCGTTATTGACGACGGTCGGGGGATACCTGTAGATATCCAGGCAAAAACTGGACGTCCTGCAGTTGAAACGGTCTTTACTGTTTTACATGCTGGAGGAAAATTCGGCGGTGGTGGGTACAAAGTTTCTGGTGGACTTCACGGAGTAGGATCTTCTGTTGTAAACGCGCTTTCTACACAGCTTGATGTCAAAGTATACAAAGAAGGAAATGTGTACTATCAAGAATATCGTCGTGGAGCTGTAGTGGACGACTTAAAGATTATCGAACAAACGGATCGCCATGGAACAACGGTTCACTTTACGCCAGACCCTGAAATTTTTACAGAGACAACTGAGTTTGATTTTTCAAAATTGGCTACCCGGATCCGTGAACTTGCTTTCTTGAACCGCGGGATGCGTATATCGATTGAAGACAAACGAGAAGAAGAACCAGTCATCAATGAATACCATTATGACGGCGGGATCAAAAGTTATGTCGAATACTTGAATGCAAACAAAACCGTGATTTTTCCAGAACCTGTATATTTGGAAGGTGAACAGCAAGATATCGCAGTTGAAGTCTCTATGCAATATACAGACGGCTACCATTCCAATATCATGAGTTTTGCCAACAATATCCATACGTATGAAGGTGGAACACATGAATCAGGATTCAAGACTGCTTTAACTCGTGTGATAAATGATTATGCCCGAAAACAAAAGCTGATGAAAGAAAATGACGACAACTTGACCGGTGAAGACGTGCGAGAAGGATTGACAGCTGTTATTTCTATCAAGCATCCTGACCCTCAATTCGAAGGACAAACAAAAACAAAATTGGGCAATTCCGAAGTACGGACAGTCACTGATCGGTTATTTAGCGAACATTTCATGAAATTCTTGCTGGAAAACCCAAGTGTGGGCCGGCAAATTGTTGAAAAAGGATTACTAGCTTCCAGAGCTCGTCTAGCAGCGAAACGTGCGCGTGAAGTAACGAGACGTAAAGGTGCTTTAGAGATTAGTAATCTGCCAGGAAAATTAGCGGACTGCTCTAGCAACGATCCTGAAAAATGCGAATTGTTCATCGTCGAAGGAGATTCGGCCGGCGGATCAGCTAAGCAAGGTCGTAATCGAGAGTTTCAAGCCATCTTGCCTATTCGTGGGAAAATCTTGAATGTTGAAAAAGCAAGCATGGACAAGATCTTGGCAAATGAAGAGATCCGGTCTTTATTTACTGCTATGGGTACAGGGTTTGGAGAAGATTTTGATGTATCGAAAGCTCGCTACCACAAATTAGTTATCATGACTGATGCCGATGTCGACGGCGCGCATATCCGTACATTGCTGCTGACTCTTTTTTATCGTTACATGCGTCCTATTGTTGAAGCTGGATACGTCTATATTGCTCAGCCACCTTTATACGGGGTAAAACAAGGGAAGAATATTACGTATGTACAACCAGGAAAAAATGCAGAAGAAGAGTTGAAACAAGTCGTTGCTTCACTTCCTGCCTCACCAAAACCAAGCGTTCAGCGTTATAAAGGACTTGGAGAAATGGATGATCATCAACTATGGGAAACAACTATGGACCCAAGCAATCGGATGATGGCCCGCGTCAGTGTGGACGATGCTATTGCAGCAGATCAGATATTTGAAATGTTGATGGGGGATCGAGTAGAACCCCGTCGTGCATTCATCGAGGAAAATGCACACTATGTGAAGAACTTAGATATTTAATCATGAAGGAGGAAAAAGAATGAGTGAAGAAATCAGAGAAAACATCCATGATGTCAATCTAACCAGCGAAATGAAAGACTCCTTCATCGATTATGCGATGAGTGTTATTGTCGCACGTGCACTTCCTGATGTCAGAGATGGTCTGAAACCCGTTCATCGCCGTATTTTATACGGCATGAACGAATTAGGTGTAACACCGGATAAAGCCCATAAAAAATCTGCCAGAATCGTCGGAGATGTCATGGGTAAATACCATCCTCATGGAGACAGTGCGATCTATGAGTCAATGGTACGGATGGCACAGCCATTCAGCTACCGTTATATGCTAGTGGATGGTCATGGAAACTTTGGTTCTGTTGACGGTGACGGTGCCGCCGCTATGCGTTATACCGAAGCACGGATGAGCAAAATCGCTACAGAAATGCTGCGTGATATCAATAAGAACACTGTTGATTTCCAAAGCAACTATGATGATACAGAAAAAGAACCAGTTGTACTACCTGCTCGCTTCCCGAATCTTTTAGTGAACGGAACAACGGGGATCGCCGTAGGTATGGCCACGAATATCCCACCTCATAACTTGTCTGAGGTAGTAGCGGCTATCGATTTGCTGATGGATAATCCTGATGTGACGACCAATGAATTGATGGAAGTATTACCTGGACCAGATTTTCCAACAGGTGGTTTGGTTATGGGGAAATCAGGAATCCGAAGAGCGTATGAAACAGGTAAGGGTTCTATTACCGTACGTGCAAAAGTTGAGATTACTGAGATGCCAAATGGTAAAGAACGGATCATCGTGACAGAATTGCCTTATATGGTCAATAAAGCAAAATTGATCGAACGGATTTCTGAACTGCACAGAGACAAGCGTATCGAAGGGATCACAGATTTGCGGGACGAATCTTCCCGTGAAGGTATGCGGATCGTCATTGACATCCGTCGTGACGCCAGCGCATCCGTTATCTTGAATAACTTATATAAATTGACATCCTTGCAAAATTCATTTGGATTCAATATGTTGGCGATCGAAAAAGGTGTGCCGAAAGTTTTGAGCTTGAAACAAATCCTTGAAAACTATATCGAACATCAACGCGAAGTCATCACACGACGGACGGTCTTTGAAAAAGAAAAAGCAGAAGCAAGAGCACACATCTTAGAAGGTTTGCGTATTGCTTTGGATCATATCGATGAAATCATTGCGATTATCCGCGGGTCTAAATCAGATGACGAGGCAAAAGCAACAATGATCGAACGGTTCGATTTATCCGATCGCCAGTCTCAAGCTATTTTAGATATGCGTTTACGCCGATTGACCGGTTTGGAACGGGAAAAAATCGAAAATGAATACCAAGAACTCTTAAAACTGATTGAAGATTTAACTGACATTCTGGCAAGACCAGAACGTGTTACGGAAATCATCAAGAATGAATTAGCAGACTTGAATCAACGATTTGGTGATAAACGACGCACAGAATTACTAGTCGGTGAGGTCTTAAGTCTGGAAGATGAAGATTTAATCGAAGAAGAAGAAATCGTTATTACATTGACAAACAATGGTTACATCAAACGTTTGGCAAATAATGAATTCAGAGCTCAACGAAGGGGTGGACGTGGTGTCCAAGGAATGGGTATCCACAATGACGACTTCGTCAAAAATCTGGTTTCTTGTTCTACCCATGATACATTGTTATTCTTTACGAATAACGGAAAAGTGTATCGGGCAAAAGGATACGAAATTCCAGAATACGGGCGTACAGCCAAAGGAATCCCAATCATCAATTTACTAGGTATCGATTCGAGTGAAAGCATCCAGGCAATCATTGCGGTGACGGGAGAAGCAGAAGAAGGCCACTATCTCTTCTTTACGACGCGTCAAGGTACAGTAAAACGTACTTCTGTCACTGCTTTTGCTAACATCCGAAGTAATGGTCTGATCGCAATTGGTTTGAAAGAAGACGATGAGCTCGTCAATGTGCTACTGACAGATGGTCAATCTAATATCATTATTGGAACACATAACGGCTACTCTGTCACTTTCAAAGAAGAAGCAGTCCGCGATATGGGACGTACAGCTTCCGGGGTCAGAGGGATACGCCTGCGTGAGGAAGATTATGTCGTTGGGGCAGCCTTAATGAAGGAAAATCAAGAAGTATTAGTGATCACAGAAAAAGGTTACGGAAAACGGACAAAAGTATCGGAATATCCAGTGAAAGGCCGCGGAGGTAAAGGGATCAAAACGGCGAACATCACTGAAAAAAATGGTCCACTAGCTGGATTGACCACTGTTTCTGGAGATGAAGACATCATGCTGATTACAGATAAAGGTGTCATTATCCGTTTCAACGTATCGACTGTTTCTCAAACTGGACGTTCAACATTAGGCGTACGTTTGATGAAGATGGAAGCTGATACGAAAGTTGTCACGATGGCAGCAGTCGAACCAGAAGCTGCAGAACAAACAGTTGAAGAACAAGGATCAGAAGAATAACCATCAAGACTAAGTGTGTAAGCTAGCAAGAATAACCGATTAAAAAATCTGGTTATTCCTGCTGGCTTTTTTGATTAGTTGAATTTCTCTTAAAATATTCGAAACTGTTCATTCTGTATTGCTTTTGACCAAAATAGAGTGTATAATTAGAGCTTGTGAGTAGTCTAATTAATTAGATAACTCTCCTTGCTCTTAGGAACCTAAGAGCCGAAAGTCCACAGGGAGGTGAATATCAATGGAAAACACGAAATATGAAATCATGTACATTATTCGTCCAAACATTGATGAAGAAGCAAAAACTGCTTTAATCGAACGTTTCGATGCAATCTTGAAAGATAACGGAGCAGAAGTTATCGAATCAAAAGATTGGGAAAAACGCCGTTTCGCTTATGAAATGAACGGTTACCGTGAAGGTATCTATCACATCGTTAAAGTATCTTCTCCATCATCAGCAAATGCTGTCAATGAATTTGACCGTCTTGCTAAAATCAACGACGATATCATTCGTCACATGATTGTTAAAGAAGAAGCTTAATTGTTGTTTCATGTGAAACAATAGAAAACGATGAGAGGAGATGACTATTTTGATTAATAATGTTGTATTAGTTGGACGTCTGACGAAAGATCCAGATTTGCGTTACACAGCAAGTGGTACGGCAGTCGCAACATTTACTTTGGCTGTGAATCGTAATTTTACAAACCAAAGCGGCAATCGCGAGGCTGATTTTATCAACTGTGTGATTTGGCGCAAATCAGCAGAAACTTTAGCAAACTATGCTCGTAAAGGAACACTTTTAGGTGTTACTGGACGTATCCAAACTCGTTCTTATGATAATCAGCAAGGACAACGTGTATACGTGACAGAAGTAGTAGCTGACAACTTCCAATTGCTGGAAAGTCGTTCTGCATCTGAAAATCGCCAACAAAGCGGCGGATTCCAAAGTTCTGGTCAATCAGCTGGCGGATTTGGCGGAAACAATAACTCTAATCAAACATCTCAATCATCCAACGGTATGCCTGATTTCGACCGTGATACTTCTGACCCATTCGGCTCAAGTTCAACGATCGACATTTCAGACGATGATTTACCATTCTAAACGAATTTGATAGGAGGGAAATAGAATGGCACAACAAAGAAGAGGCGGACGTAAACGTCGTAAAGTAGACTACATTGCTGCTAACCATATTGAATATATCGATTATAAAGATATCGAATTACTAAAAAGATTTATTTCAGAACGCGGTAAAATCTTGCCACGTCGTGTAACTGGTACAGGCGCTAAAAACCAACGTAAAATTACTGTTGCAATCAAACGCGCTCGTATCATGGGCTTGCTACCTTTCGTTAGCGAAGACTAATAAATCCTAGGAATTGAATGACTGATCCTTTTGATCAGCTATTCAATTCCTTTTTTTCTGTAAAAATAACCTCTATTCGTTTAGTCGCTCGAATGACGAAAGTTATGGTAAAATCAAATTAGTCATATATGGGAGGAAAATTATGGAAAATAAAAACAATCATTTATCCCCGAAACCTCTCTTCCTTATCCTGTTTATATTAATCGAAGTATTGGTAGTCTTAATTTTACCATTTCGTTTTGTTAGCGCTTCGGTCATTCTATTGATGAATTTATGGGGTGTTCGCTATTGGTTGAAAATGAAACGTTGGCTTATTTTAAATAAACGTGAAAAAATCCAGCAGGCTTCGACTGTAGCTGAAACCAATCTAGCTTATGTCTCAGAAGTCATGCCTGTAGGAGTGATTGCTTATCAGCCATCAAGCCAAAAAATCGAATGGCTCAATCCATTAGCATTGAAAATCAAAGATCAAAGTGGATTAACAGAGGAAGAATTGCTAGATACTTTTTTTACTGCAAAAGAAAAAAAGAAAAACCAAGTCTATCTAGCAGATAAAACATTTCAGTTTGATATGGATACAGTAAAGGGTGTTGTTTATTTTAATGATATTACCCAAAACCAGTTGTTAAAACTCCATCAGACGAACAGTCAGCCGGTGATTGGTATTTTATCTATTGATAACTATGCAGATGCCATTGATAAATTAGATGACAAAGAGATTTCTTATTTGAACTCTTTCGTCACTACACTAGTTTCTGACTGGATGAATGAATACCATGTCTTTTTCAAAAGAATCAACGCAGAACGGTTTTTCTTCGTAGCACAGATGATCGATCTGAAAAAGATGATGGATAAAAAATTTGATTTGCTGGATCGCTTTCGAGCAGAAGCTGAAAAACAGAGCTCGCCTATCACCCTTAGTATGGGGATTGCTTATGGCTCAAGAACCCTCGATGAAATCGGTGGAGAAGCTCAGAATAATTTAGATGTTGCTTTAGTCCGTGGAGGCGACCAAGTTGTCGTGAAAGAGGTAAAAGAAGGAGCAAAACCTGTTTATTATGGGGGGAAATCTGCTAAGAATGTCAAACGCACGCGTGTTCGTTCTCGAGCGATGAGTACCGCTTTGCGTCGGATTTTTGATGAAACAGGCGATGTGTTTATCATGGGGCACAAGTTTCCGGATATGGATGCTTTAGGCTCTGCTTTTGGTGTCAGTTGTCTGGCACGCTTCAACCAGAAAAAAGCTTACATCGTTATCAATGAGAACGAGATCATTCCAGATGTAGAACGGTGTCTTGAAGAAATCCATAAGCATCCTGAATTAGAAATGCAACTAATCTCTCCAGAACGTGCCATAGAGCTGAAAAAAGAAGAGGACCTCCTCGTGATGGTGGATTACCATAAACCTTCTCTATCGATCTCTCAGGGCCTATATGAGCAATTTGATAAGATTGTGATCATTGATCACCATCGTCGTGGGGAAGAGTTTCCAAGTAAACCTCTGCTGACTTATATTGAATCTTCAGCTTCTTCAGCTTCAGAGCTAGTTTCTGAGCTGATCCAATACCAAAGCAGCAAAACAAATCGCTTAGATCGTTTTGAGGCCACATTATTGCTTGCAGGGATGGTTGTAGATACAAATAGTTTCAATGTCCGTACAACTGCACGAACTTTTGACGTTGCCAGCTATTTAAGGTCTTGTGGAGCAGACGCATCCTTAGTACAATATTTATTGAGCTCGGATTTAGCGACATACTTGGAGATCAGCAATTTGATTGCTGGAAGCGACTATGTGACTTCTGATATTGTTGTGGCGGCAGGGACAGACGAAAAAGAGTATAATAGTGTTATAGCAGCAAAAACAGCAGATACATTGCTTTCGATGATCAATATCAATGCAGCTTTCGTCATTACAAAGCGGACAGACGGCTTGATTGGGATCAGTGCCAGAAGTACCGGCACGATCAACGTCCAAATCATCATGGAATCCTTAGGTGGCGGAGGACACTTCACAAACGCAGCTACTCAACTGGAAAATACGACAGTTGAGGAAACAAAACAGAAGCTATTTGCTGCAATCAAAGAAAATATGAATCAAATATATGATAAGGAGTAATCCAAATGAAAGTAATTTTTTTACAAGATGTAAAAGGAAAAGGTAAAAAAGGGGACATCAAAGAAGTTCCAGCAGGTTATGCACAAAATTATCTAATCAAAAATAACTTGGCAAAAGAAGCAACGAAAAGCAGTATCAGTCAGTTAGCAGGACAAAAGAAAGCACAAGAAAAACACGAAGCTGAAATCTTGGAAGAAGCTAAAAAGTTAAAAGAATTCTTGGAAAAAGAAGATACTGTAGTCGAATTGAAGGCGAAAGCAGGGGAAGACAGCCGTTTGTTTGGTTCGATCCCTTCAAAACAAATTGCTGAAGGGTTAAACAAACAATACAAAATCAAATTAGATAAACGAAAAATCGAATTAGAAAATCCGATCCGTTCACTAGGCTACACAAACGTACCTGTTAAGCTTCATCATGAGGTGACGGCTACGATCAAAGTTCATGTCGTACAAGAATAACAAATCTTGATAGCGATGTTCAGCTGGTAAGTATAACCAGAAGGAAAAAAGACAAACCGAAATTTATCTGAGAAAACAGCTGCAGCAATGAAAGCAAAAGCTGCAAATCGATTTCAGATTGATTTCGGTTTCTTTTTTGGGAACAGCAAAATAGCATAAAGAAAACGAGTATAATAAAAGAGAACTATTTTTTTATTACACTTTCGGTACGAATGATGACTTTTCTCTCATTTTCTTGTAAAATGAAGCAATTGAAGACAAGGAGCGATACGTATGAATGAAGTGTGGCAGGATCGAATCCCACCGCAAAATATTGAAGCTGAACAAGCGGTTTTAGGCTCTGTTTTTCTTGACGCAGAAACGATCATTGATGCCATGGAGTACATAGAGCCAAAAGACTTTTATCGTCGTGGCCATCAAATTATTTTTGAGACAATGATCGAGTTAAATGATCGTAATGAAGCGATTGACGTGGTTACTGTCAAAGACCGGCTGGAACAAGCCAATTTGTTAGAAGATGCCGGTGGTTTAAGTTATCTCTCAGACTTGGCATTAGCAGTTCCGACAGCAGCAAATATCGTCTACTATGCGAAAATCGTTGAAGAAAAATCATTGCTGCGTACATTGATCCAGACAGCAACAGGAATCGTTACGAAAGGATTCGAGCAAGGAGAAGAAGTTCAAACAATTTTAGATGATGCCGAACGCAGTATCTTGGAGGTTTCGGAAAAAAGAAATCGAAGCGGCTTTTTATCTATTGCTGAAGTACTGAACTCCACGATTGAAAATATCGATCGACTAGCTCAAAACAATGAAGAAATCACAGGTCTACCAACTGGCTATCAAGGTCTGGATAAAATGACAGCAGGTTTCCAGCCCGAAGAACTAATCATTCTTGCTGCACGTCCAGCGGTAGGTAAAACAGCGTTTGCATTGAATATTGCTCAAAATGTAGGAACAAAAACAGATCGTTCTGTTGCGATATTTAGTTTGGAAATGGGGGCAGAATCTCTTGTAAATCGGATGCTTTGTGCAGAAGGTTCGATTGAGGCCAGCCATTTACGTACAGGTCAGCTTTCGGAAGAAGAATGGTCGAATCTGATCGTTGCGATGGGGAGTCTTTCTCGAGCAAATATTTTTATCGATGATACACCAGGGATCAAAATCTCTGAAATCCGTGCGAAATGTCGGAAACTAGCGCAAGAAAAAGGCAATCTAGGCTTGATATTGATCGATTATTTGCAGTTGATTGAAGGTAACGGTAAAGAGAACCGTCAACAAGAAGTATCAGATATCTCTCGCCAACTGAAAAAACTGGCGAAAGAGCTGAAAGTACCTGTCATTGCTCTTTCACAGTTATCTCGTGGAGTAGAACAGCGACAAGACAAACGACCAGTGCTAAGTGATATTCGTGAATCCGGATCAATTGAACAAGATGCGGACATCGTAGCCTTCTTGTATCGAGATGATTATTATGAAAGAGAAGGCGGAGATGACGATGATGGAAACGAGCCAAAAAATGACAACGTCATCGAAGTCATCATCGAGAAGAACCGAAGCGGTGCACGAGGAACAGTTGAACTACTGTTTATCAAAGAATACAATAAGTTTTCGTCGCTTTCGCCAAGAGAAGAATTTTAAAGAAGAGGTTGTGAGCCTTGAGCAATCCCGAGAGCTCTCGTAAGAAGATGCAAGGAGTAACCGCAGGAACGACTAGAGTACTTAATTTAAACAGATCTCCAAAGGGATTGTGACAAAAGTCTTGTCACAGTCCCTTTTTCCGAATAAACGGTGTTCAATCAGCTGACCCTTGGTATTAGCTCAGCAAACGTCAAAATATGAGGAACTATTTTG
>NZ_BJLL01000039.1:0-25370 GCF_007996925.1 Enterococcus sp. NBRC 3427
TTATTCTTTTAATTTGCCGGCGTGGCGGAATTGGCAGACGCGCTGGACTCAAAATCCAGTGTCCGTTGAGGACGTGCCGGTTCGACCCCGGCCGCCGGTATTACGAAAAACCTTGAAATTAAATTTCAAGGTTTTTTATTTTATTTAAATACTATTTTATAAACCCATAGATCAGTATAGGAACAGTAAAGTTTATTAGGTTTGAAAAATTTTTTTGTATAGAAAAAAGAACCTGTATTAAAAAATAATAATATTTTCTACTAAAATATATTGAAATAAAATTTCATAATTATATAATTAATTATGAACATTCTTTGCTTCATCATGCAGTGAATGGTTTCTATTTTATTGAAAAGGAGTGGTTTTAGTGGAAAAGCTGATGAAATGGGTTGAGGAAAAACTTGTCCCACCAATGGCAAAAATTGGTACACAGCGACATTTATTGGCAATTCGTAATGGGGTTGTTTCAACACTGTCATTGATTTTGATTGGTACATTTTTTATGGTTTTCATCAATTTACCGTTTCCTGGGTGGAATGAATTTATTGCCCCTTATTCGGCAACGATCGTTTTACCTTTCAGGATTACGATGGGATTAATGGCTATTTACGCAACTTTTGTTATGGGTTCGGATCTAGCTAAATCATATGGGTTGGATAGTGTGACAGGTGGTATATTATCACTAGGGACGTTCTTTATGTTACAAGTTCCTGTAAACGTTTTAACGCCTGAAGAGGCACCTCTTGGCTGGGTCTTACCGATGAGTTCTTTAGGAGCATCTGGGATGTTTGCCGGGATCCTATCCATGATTTTTGCAGTGGAAGTGTATCGTTTCTTTAAAAAGCGTAATATTACTATCAAAATGCCAGAACAAGTACCACCTGCTGTTGCCCGTAGTTTTGAGGCATTGATTCCTGGTGCAGTGATTTTAACAACGACTTGGTTGATTCGAAGCGTCGCGGGCTTTGATGTAAACGCTGCCTTATTATCGTTATTCGAGCCTTTAACCAATATTTTAGGGAATAATCTGCTTGGTGTTTTATTACCAATGTTTTTGATCCATTTGTTGTGGTCATTTGGGATTCATGGCATGAGTATCGTAGGAGCTGTTGTTCGTCCAATGTGGCTGATTATGTTGGATGAGAATGCGAAGGCGTTAGCAGATGGTACAGTTGCTACCAAATTGCCTTATATCGCTCCTGAACAGTTTTATCAATGGACAGTTACGATTGGCGGTGCAGGAGCCACAATTGTGGTATCAGTTTTGTTTTTATTCTTTTGTAAATCAAAATTCTTAAAAGAAGTTGGTCGTTTTTCCATTATTCCTGGTATCTTCAATATCAATGAGCCGATGATTTTTGGAGCTCCTATGATGTTGAATCCTTACATGTTCATTCCATTCAACTTAGTTCCTTTAGTTTTGACTATTGTCAGCTATTTTGCAGTCAAATTAGAAATGGTCAATGGATTTACTGTGCTGCCAACATGGACATTACCAGCACCAATCGGCGGCTATCTCTCAGCAGGAAATGACTGGCGTGTGGTTGTTTTGATCTTGATCAACACGCTGATAGCATTTATCATCTATTATCCATTTGTAAAAGCTTATGATAAAAAGATGTTGTCAGATGAACAAAATAATAGTGGAGATAACGAAATACAAACTGCTTAAGTCTGATTTCAGAGGTGGAAAACAATGTATTGGCTGATTTTATTTTTTGTTTTTATCTTTTTATTAACGATAAGCCAACTTATGTTGAATATGCTGGCTATGCGTCACGTTCACATCAATCGGTGGGTTTGGGCACTGGCATCATTTTTGATTGTGATTCTTCCAAAGATCATTTTACCGCAGATGAATGTTTTATTATCATGGGGTACATATATACTTTGTGGAATTTTTGCTATCAATTTTATGATCGAGCAGCATAGATGGTTTGTCACATCGAAGCTTTAATCGAAGCTTTAAATGTTCCAAAAGCAGGCTTGTAAATGCAAGCTTGCTTTTTTACCGTTGTATCAAGAACAATAGACCATACTCCATACTAACTGAGTCGTTTCTTTTCTTTACGTTCTGCCATTGATGTTTTTTTATATAAAGATTATGATTGCTTTAACCGATTTGGCAGAAAGAAGGAGATAAAAATGAGCGATTTATCAACAATGGATTTAGAATTAGTGGATGCTGCAACCGAAGTCATCAAATCAAATATTGATTTGGTGTCTTTCAATCATACAGTAGGAGCTGCAGTACGTTGCACAAACGGTAATGTGTATACTGGTGTGAATGTTTATTCGAATCATGGGGCATGTGCAGAAATCATTGCGTTAGGGACAGCAATCAGTCGTGGTGAACGTGATTTTGAGTGTATCGTAGCTGTGGGTGGAGATCATTCTGACATGATTTATTCTCCATGTGGGAATTGCCGACAGTTTATATTGGAGTATGCACCTGATTGTGAGATCATTGTCTCAACAGAAGAGGGGGCTAAAAAAATCAAAATTACGGATCTCATTCCATATGCTTACCACAGATCAGAATGATTTTATACAAACAGATTCTCTTTTTATTTTCAATCAACAGAAGGTAATGATGTTGGATGAATGATTATCGGTATACAAGGAGATGCAGTGTCATGGGGAAGCTAGTCATATTAAGAGGAAATTCAGCAAGTGGGAAGACAACGACAGCTAAAGCTATTCAAAATCATTTTCCTATGGGGAAGGTGATACGAATCTCTCAAGATGAAGTGAGAAGAGGAATGTTGAATGTCAAAGATAAAGTAGGAAATCCTACGCCAGATTTGATCCGTCAGTTGGCAGAATTTGGAAAAGACAGATTTGATTTAGTCCTTGTTGAGGGGATCATGAGCACAAAAATCTACAAAGCAATGCTTATGGACCTGTATGAGAGCTTTCAAGGAAATGTATTTGCTTATTATTACGATCTTTCTTTTGAAGAAACGCTGAGACGTCACAGCCAGAGAAAGGTGTCAAAAGAATTTGGTGCAGAACAAATGGCGGATTGGTGGTTGGAGCATGATATACTTGGATTGCCTAATGAGAAGATACTGACTGCCGAATTAAGTCAACAAGAAATGATAGAGAAAATACTTCAGGAGATTGATCTGCAGGTAGACAGTTGATTTTTTATCAAGAAATAATTGGTGATAAAAATTAAAATTTTTATTCTGTTCTAAACAATTATGGTTGTTTAGAACTTTTTTTTGTGTATGATATAAAGGAGAAATAATTTTTTAAAGGGAAGGAAATTGTTTTGATAAAAGTAGATGGAGCATTACTGAAAGAATACCGAAAGAAAAAGGGGTTAACACAAGTACAATTAGCAGAAGGTATTTGCGAACAGGCAACTGTCAGCAATATCGAAAACAAGAATATGTCACCAGGTATCAACATCCTAAGTGCGCTTTGCAAAAAGTTGAATGTCGAGATTTCCGATATATTAGTGGAAACAGAAGAAGACAAGATCCGAAAAAAATTAAGTGAGATTCAATCGTTGAATGCTGTATCGAAGTACAAAGAATCTTATGAAATTTTACAAAAGATTGATCAGAAAAAAGTAAGCAATTCTGATCTTTTAAACCAAATCTTGTTTTATCAAGGACTGCTTGATCATCTTTATGCAAAAAAAGAAGATGCAGCATTGTTTTATTTCAATCAAGTGTTGGAACAAACGACCGAAACAGATATCCATCACTTACAAGCAGCTGCAAATGTGGCAATGATCTATTTGGCAAAAGGAGAATTAGACTTTGCAAAAGTGTATGTGGAACGTACGCTTAAAATCTTGAATGATACTGGTTTTGATAATCTGATGGTCTGTGCCGTATATTATAACATCGCCACCTATTACAGCAAAATCGAGAACTATGAAAAAGCAATCCAGTTGTGCGAGAAGGGGATTGAATACAATAAGAAACATAAATCGACCCATGCATTGGAATACTTGCTTTATGAAATTGCTTTTTGCCATAAGCAACTAGGAGAAGACGATTATTTAGAAAGATATATGGATGCCAAAAAAGTAGCATGTTTCAACGGGAATGATCACGCGGTGAAAGTGATCGAAAACGACCTTAAATAAAGAGGTCATGACAGAAGTGTATAACTTTAAGAACACCGTTGATTCGAAAAAAAAGAGATGTGACAAAAACTTTTGTCACATCTCTTTTATTATGGCTTAATTTCGATTGCAGCCGCCGCTTCAAAACTTTTCAACATACGATCTAGTCCATCTACTAATTTCGATTTCGGACAGCCGATATTCAATCGTAAAAATTGATGACCGTTTCCGCCATAAATCGATCCATCCATAATCGCCACTTTACCTACAGAAATCAGCTTCTCTCTTAAAAGAGGGATATCTGATACAGCTTTGGATATATCCAGCCACATCAAATAGGTTGCTTCAAGATCGACGACTTTTACATCTGGCAGTTTTTCCTGGATAAATGCTTTTACATACCGCTGATTGCTTTCAAGATAATGATTCAGTTCATCTACCCAATGACTGCAATACCGATAGGCACTCATTGTCGCTAACATACCGAAAATATTGGTAGAAGATAACCCATCCGCATTTTTTAACTTCCTTTGAAAATGCTCACGTAATCCAAGATTCGGTATCAACGCATAGGCAAATGTTAATCCAGGGAAGTTAAATGTTTTTGTACCGCTGGTGACAATCGCCACTTGTTCATAATTGAAGCGTGTGATAGGTATATGCCTTTGTCCTCGTCCTAAAATGTCCATGTGTATCTCATCAGATAATAAAAATATAGAATATTGACGGCACAAAGCCACGATTTTCTCTAATTCCCATTGTTTCCATACTCTTCCGGTTGGATTGTGGGGAGAGCAGAGAAGTAGTACTTTGTTTTCTGGCATGGCTAATTTCTCTTCCAAATCCGTAAAATCGATCCGGTATTGACTTTCTTCATAGATCAAAGGATTCTCGACTATAAGTCGGTCATTGTCTTGGATGACTTTAAAAAAAGCATCATAAGCTGGCGTTTGTAAAACCACTCCTTCCCCTTTTTTAGTAAGCATTTGAATAAGGGTAGATACTGCATAGATAACTGTTGGAGTGTACATGATCCATTCTTCTTCCAGTAGTGTGTCAAAACGGGATTGATACCACTGTTTAATTGCTTCTTTTAATTCATGATGATTCCAGCGGGTATAGCCAAATACTGGATGGTTCATTCTTTCTTTCAAAGTTTCAAGTACTTCTTCGGGGACCATAAAATCTGTATCAGAAATCGTAAAAGGGAGTAAATCAGCTTCTCCAAATCGGTCTTCAACGTAGTCCCACTGTGTACAGTACGTTCCTTTTCTATTTATAGCGGTATCAAATGTCAAAAATTTCACCTTCTATCTTTTTATCCTAAAATCGTATCAAGCTGATTGCGAACAGTTGTGACTTTTGTTCCGATAATCACTTGGACGTTTTGATGATCGAGATGGACCACACCTAATGCTCCTAGTTGTTTTAACTTTTCATCATCTACGATATCTGCATCTGTTAAAACTAAACGTAAACGTGTAATACAATTATCTAAAGATTGGATGTTTTCTTGACCGCCAAGTGCTGCTAAAATTCCTTTTGCATCGTATCCGCCTGTTTTATGAAAGTTCACTTCTTGATCGGTATATTCTGTTTCATCCACTGTCTTGTCACGCCCAGGTGTTTTTAAATCCAATTTTATGATTACTGTTTTGAAGACAATATAGTAAATACCGAACCACAAAGCACCGATTATTAATACCCACCACCATTTTGTGCCATTACCTTGGAGTAGACCAAAAATCACAAAATCTAAGATTCCACCATCTGTATTCCCGATTACTACACCTAATAATGCCATGACCATAAAACCTAGACCAGTCATGACGACATGGAAGAGCCATAATAGCGGACTAATGAATAAAAATAAAAATTCGATTGGTTCTGTGATTCCGGTCACAGCTGTCGCAATCACACCTGAAATCAATAATCCTTTGATTTTATGTCGATTTTGTGGTGCTGCAGTACGATACATAGCTAATGCTGCTGCAGGCAGTCCAAAAATAAATGTAGGCATTTTTCCCTGTGATAAAAAGGCAGTTGCACTTGGCGAAATAGGCAAATTGTTTTGCAATTCTGCATAAAAGATATTCAGTGCACCAAATACTTCTTTCCCATCAATGATCGCCGAACCACCAGCTTCAGTAAAGCGTATCATCGAAACTAGAATATGATGAAGCCCGAATGGAAGAAGCAGTCGTTCCCCTGAGCCGAATAAGAAGGGACCAAATATTCCTGAACGTTGGATTAGCTGGCCGATAGCCATAATGACCATAGCGAATAAAGGCCAAATCAAGGGGATGATCAAACCCACAAACCCTAAAACTAGAGAAGTGATAATCGGTACAAAACGAGCCCCTGAGAAGAAGGCGAAACTATCTGGTAACTGAACAGTATAAAACCTGTTATGCAACTTATAAACGATGATTCCAGCAATGATCCCTCCAAGAACACCCATTTCGATCGTCTGGATACCAAAAACCATTCCTTGTCCAGCTTCTCGCAAGTGGTCGGCATCAACTAAACGATTTGTCAGGACTAAGTAAAAGTTGATGGCTAAATTCATGACAGTGTAACCGACGAATCCAGAGAAAGCGGCCACACCTTTTTCCTTACGAACTAATCCTAATGGAATGGCCATGGCAAACATGACTGGCAAGTAGGTAAAGGCAAAACCGCCAATAGCAGACATGAATTGGAACACTGCTTTGACTGCTGGATATCCTAAAAACGGTAAAGTCTGAATCATTGATTCACTGGAAAATGAACTACCTAACCCTAAAAGAATACCCATGAAAGCCAACAAAGCAACCGGCAACATAAAAGTCTTTCCCAACCCTTGAAAGAACTCCCAAAAGGTCGATTTCTTTTTCTTTGTATCCATTTTTCTTCCTCCATCTCTTAGTAGTTTTAAGATCTTCAAAAAATGATTGCGTTTTCATTGATAGGTTTATTATAGCTAACTAAAGGAAATAAAAAAGAGGAGACAGATATTCTGTATCCTCATACATGATTGAGTAAGCAGTTTCACTAGAAATAGCAACAAATTATAGCTAATTGTTTTTCATTTGGTCTGCATACATCAAGAGTACTGTATCAAATAAACAAATGACAGAAATTCTTGAACTTAAATCGACACTGTGGTGATAGCGAGTCGTTCCCTTTGCATATAAGGAAATCGTCGATAATTTTTCCAAGTTACTTCCCTTGGTTGAAATAATGCTGATGATAGGGACTTGTTGTCTTTGAGCAATCTGGGCATAGGAGAGGATACCTTTTGTTTCTCCTGTGAAACTGACGAAAATAGCTAAGTCTTCCTGATTTAAATTACTTACAGCTGCTTCTTGTTCATCCCAATCTGAACGAGCAAATGCTTTTTTTCCTAAAAAAGTCAGTTTTCGAGCAAAATCTGTACAAATAGGGAAGCTTCCTCCTAATCCAAAAACTTCAATAGTATTCGATTGATGGATCAATGTCATCATTTGTTTGGCCTTTTCTTCGCTCATTTGATGGAACGTTTCTGTAACATTTGAAGTGATCTGGTTCGTGATTGTTTGAAAGCTTTGGCTATTTCCTTCCTGTTCCTCTACATGGATGGATTGATCGATGGCGTATTTCAACTCTTTAAAACCTTGATAGCCTAAATGTTTAGCCGTTCGGGAGATAGTAGCAGTTGAGACAAATAAATCATCAGATACTTCATAAATCGTTTTTGTTCCAATATCGGACAAATGGAGGAATATATAATCCAATATTTCATTTTCGATTTTACTTAACGAGGAACGCTTCTTTTCTAGTAAAGCAATCAAACTATTGCTTAACATGGACGGTACTCCTTTCAATATCTAACAAAAATAGCATTCGTAAACAAATATCTCTGTTGAGTTTATATAATAATCTAACTTATTATATAGCGCTTTCATGAAAATGTATATATAATAAAAGTTAGTTAAAATACTGGGATGATCTAAAGACAAAAGAGAGGAAGGTAACCAATGAATCTTAACAAGCCCAAGATTGCTGAACAAAGTCCAAAGAAAATCTTTCTTTTCGATATGACATTCAGTTTGATTTCTTCTGATGGACTTTTGCAAACGCAACGTTTAGAAAGAAAATTGACACATTTTTTTCAAAAAGAGCAAAAAATGTGTCAGTCAAAGTCTATGATTCTAGCCAAATAGACAAAGAAGCAAAGAGAGCAGACATCTTATTGCTCACTCCTTTACTTGGATACGCAAAAGATAAAATAGAAAGTCAGTTCCCTGAAACCCCTGTTTTCGTAATATCTAAGGAAGAATATGGAACTTTGGATGTGGAGAAAATAGTTAGTAAAATGGATGATTAAATCAAATTTTGATTGTTCCTCCATTTTAGCGTTTTAAGAAGTCTCTGCTATGTTCAAATGGTAATTTTGAATGTAGCAGAGTTTTTTACGCAAACAAACATAATTCTTAAAATGAATCTACTTGGATGATTTTTGTCCCCGTATTCTTGATCTCGTCTAATACTTTTTCAGAGCAAAATTTATCAGTGATCAAATAATCAAAGACTGAAATATCAGCAATCTTGAACTTTGATGTCAGTCCGATTTTTCGATGATCAGCAACTAGAATCTTACATTTGATTGTCTGGTTGATCATCATTTCATTGATTGTTGATTCATTCAATATTTTCGTTGTGACCCCATGTGCGACATCGACTCCGCTGCAACCAATGATACAAATGTCTGCATTGATTGAAGAAATCGTATTTAATGCGATATCGCCCACCAGCGCTTCTTTTGGAAAGCGCATCTCTCCGCCAGTTAAAATATAACTGCAATTATCTTTGTGAGGAGAATAGTTGATTTTTACGTTGTTTGTAACGACTGTCAAATGGTTAGATTGAAGAAAATCCAGTGTTTTTAATGCAGTCGAGCTAGAATTAATAAACAATGTATCATAATCGCTAATGTATTTACTAGCTTCTCTGGCAATCGCTTGTTTAATCCTTTCAGGACCAGATTGATCAAAATCAGTCTGGTTTTTGTAATTATAAGAACAATAACCGTAATTGCGGATGATCTCGTTTTTTTCTTCTAATAAATTTAAATCTCTGCGTATCGTACTAATAGATACATCCAGAGATTCAGCTAATTCAAAAGTTGACAATTGTTCGGTTTGCTGAAGTAGTTCCAAAATATCTTTTTGTCGTTTTTCAATATTGACAAGTGAGTTTTTCATGACGTTGCCTCCTGAAGGACATCTTGATCCATGGATTTATTTGATTAGTTGTTCATTTAAATATTCATATCTGTCTTTATTATACTGAAACGATCATTAATCTTTAAAAGAAAATCATATAAAAGACAAACGGTCATATAAAAGGGTTTTCACGCATGCGGTTACGCATTAAGATTTACTTGTAAGTCGTAAGAATGATATGGGGGGAGCAAGCAAATGAGCAAAACGGTGAATGAAGTGACAAAAGAAAAGTGGCTATTAGAAACATTTCCAGAATGGGGTACGTATTTGAACGAGGAAATCGAATCAGAAGTAGTGCATCCTGGAACTTTTGCTATGTGGTGGCTAGGCTGTACGGGCATTTGGCTGAAAAGTCATGAAGGAACGAATATCTTATGTGATCTATGGTGTGGAACGGGAAAACGCAGTCATGGAAATGGCATGATGAAAAAAGGGCATCAGATGATGCGTATGAGCGGTGTTCAAAATATGCAGCCTAATTTACGGACTCAGCCTTTCGTAATCGATCCTTTTGAAATAAAAAATGTAGACGCTTTAATCGTCACACACATCCATTCCGATCATCTAGATATCCACACAGCTGCAGCCGTTCATCAAAATTGTCCTGAAGCAATATTCATTGGACCAAAAGAAGTGGTTCGCACGTGGCAAAAATGGGGGATCCCTGAAGAAAAAACGATTATCGTGAAACCAGGTGATGCGGTCAAAATCAAAGATATCAATGTAGTAGCTTTAGAAGCGTTTGATCGGACAGCGTTGGTTACTTGTGAAGATCCGGAAGAAGTATTGAAAGGAAAAATGCCTCAGGAGATGGATCAAATAGCAGTAAATTATTTATTCGAAACATCAGGAGGCAATCTTTATCACGCAGGAGATTCACATTATTCCAATTTATTTGCCAAACATGGCAATGACCACAAAATCGATGTCTGCTTAGGAGCCTACGGTGAAAACCCACGAGGGATAACAGACAAAGTTACTTCTGTTGATATGCTTCGCATGGCGGAGTCATTGAACGCAAAAGTAGTGATTCCTGTCCACTACGATATTTGGTCTAATTTTATGGCTGATCCTAAAGAGATTACTGAAATTTGGAAATTCAAAAAGGATCGCTTACAGTATGGGTTTAAACCTTATATCTGGCAAGTAGGCGGGAAATTCATCTATCCTACAAACAAAGATGATCTTGAGTTTAATTTTTATCGCGGATTTGAAGATGTCTTCTCGATTGAAAATGATACACCGTTTCCGTCGTTTTTATAAGAAAGAAGGGAAGTTTCTTGCTGAAATACTTTTTTGACCATCAATTGATCCATTACTCAGATAAAGAAATCACGGATTGGCGTGAAGCTATCGCCGAAAGCTGTCGTGTATTGATTAATAAGAAAATCATTGATCAAACGTATGTTGAAGAAATCATTCATTGTGTAGAAAAATATGGACCTTATATTGTGATTGCACCTCAAGTAGCCATGCCACATTCTTCAGAAAAAAGTGAGGGAGTTTTTGGAACGGCTATTTCATTTACCAAGTTGAAGCAGCCAGTCCGTTTTGAAAGTGAAGATGAGAATGAGGAGAAAACGGCCAGTTTGTTTTTTACACTCGCAGCAAAAAATCCAGAAGAACACCTAGAAAATATCCAAAAATTATCCGAATTATTAATGACAGATGGATTGGTTGAGCGTCTCATCTCTACGAACTCCATCGATGATTACCAAGTTGTGATGGCGGAATATAATTAATTGATAGAGGAGAAAAAAGATGGGGGAATTTTTGTTAAGCATTTGGACGTATTTTGCAACAAATATCTTGACGCAGCCAGCGTACCTGATTGGTTTTATCGTGTTATTAGGCTATATTTTGCTGAAACGCCCGCTTCATGAATGCATCGCTGGATTCTTAAAGGCAACGGTTGGTTACTTTATTTTGACTGTTGGCTCTGGTGGTTTGGTCAACAATTTTCGGCCAATCTTGGTTGGTCTGAAAGAACGGTTTAATTTGGATGCCATGGTTACAGATCCTTATTTTGGACAAAATGCTGTGGATGCTGGATTAATGGAGACATTTGGCCGTACCTTTGGAGATGTGATGATTTTATTACTGATTGCATTTGTTTTAAATATTTTATTAGTCCGTTTTCAGAAATATACGAAACTGCGATCCGTTTTCACTACCGGAAATGTTCAGGTCCAGCAAGCAGCTACCGCTTTTTGGATTTTACTGTTTTGCTTTCCTGATCTAGGCAGGATACAAGTATTGATATTTATGGGATTGATTTTAGGGTGTTATTGGGCAGTAGCTTCTAACTTAACAGTAGGGATCACGCAGGAATTGACAGAAGGTGCCGGATTTGCGGTGGCACATCAGCAAATGTTCGGAATCTTTATTTTTGCTAAACTAGCTGAATGGATGAAAAAGCGGGATGAAAAGAAAAATCGATCGATCAAGCAAGATAAGAAAATCGAAGATATCAAATTACCAGGATTCCTGTCGATATTTAATGAGAATATGGTTGCTACTTCGCTGCTCATGCTATTTTTCTTTGGGATCATTCTGATTGTACTAGGCAAAGATTATTTGATTCAAGCACAATTCATGCAAGAGGGGCAGAGTTTCTTATTCTACATTATGACGACTTCCTTGAATTTTGCGGTATATCTGGCAATCTTGCAATTAGGTGTTCGGACTTTCGTCGATGAACTAACTCAATCTTTTCAAGGAATCTCAAACACGATTTTACCAGGAGCTGTTCCAGGAATCGATGTAGCCGCTACTTTTGGCTTTGGTTCGCCAAATGCGGTAACGATTGGATTTTTGTTTGGTGCTTTGGGCCAGTTTTTGATGATTGGTTTACTGATTTTATTGAAATCACCAACGATCGTCATAGCCGGTTTCATTCCATTGTTCTTTGATAATGCTGTTATAGCAGTTTATGCCAATAACCGAGGTGGATTCAAAGCTGCCTGTCTATTCCCGTTTCTTTCTGGAATCATACAAGTAGGCGGTTCAGCATTATTCGCTACATGGATCGGGATGTCAACATACGGTGGTTATATCGGGATGTTCGATTGGGCGACAGCTTGGCCATTATTTACAGTAGTCATGAAAGTCCTAGGTTATGCTGGAATCGCCGTAGTCGTCATTGGTCTATTGGCTATTCCGCAGTTACAATATCGGAAAAATCCTGAAGGGTATTTCTTGATTGTAGAAGATTATGAAAAATATGCAGAAAAGCAGAAAGCATAAAAGAAATCTGATTAGACAACACTCATAATGGAGGGATTAGGATGAGAATTTTAGTATCGTGTGCAAATGGATCAGGAACCAGCTTGATGATGATGAGAAGTGTAGAAAAAGCAATGAAAGAACTAAATATACCAATTACCAAGATTCATCATTGTGCTATTTCAGAGGGAAAAAGCTCAGCCAGTCAATATGATGTAGTTTTTACACCAGTCAATTTTTTGAATATGTTTACTCAGGCAGAGAAAAAAGGCGTTACAGTTATCGGTATCAAAAATGTGATGTCCGCCAAAGAAATCAGTGAAAAATTTGCTGAAACAACATGGTATCAAAAAAACAAGTGAAAGAAGGAACCAAGATGAGCAGGCCGAATCTACAAATTGCGTTAGATCACAATGATTTAGAACATGCATTAGGCGATGTTATGAAAGTCGGTGATGTAGTAGATATTATTGAAGTGGGAACGATCCTTTGCTTACAGGAAGGACAAAAAGCGATTCGCTGTATTCACAGTATATTTCCAGACAAAAAACTGGTCGCTGATACAAAATGTGCAGATGCTGGAGGAACAGTAGCAAGAAATGTTGCGAATGCAGGAGCAGATTGGATGACAGTCATTTGCTGTGCAACAATGCCAACGATGAAGGCAGCACAAAAAGAGATAGGCGAATTACAAGTAGAACTCTACGGCAATTGGACTTTTGAGCAAGCCAGGGATTGGCATAACATCGGAATCCGACAGGTAATCTACCACCAAAGCCGTGATGCGCTCTTATCTGGTGAAGCTTGGGGTGAAAAAGATTTGTCGAAGGTCAGCAAACTGATTGAACTAGGCTTCAATGTTTCTGTAACTGGTGGATTAAATCCAAACACATTACAATTATTTGAAGGAATCGACGTGTATACCTTTATCGCGGGTCGGGGGATTACAGCAGCAGAAGATCCAATGAAGGCTGCACAATGTTTCAAAGATGAGATCATTCGTATCTGGGGGTAAGGAAATGGCTCAAATTGGGATTTATGAAAAAGCATTACCCAAAGATATTTCATGGAAAGAACGTTTTTCCCTTGTAAAAGAAATGGACTTCGATTTTATCGAGATGTCGATTGATGAGACGGATGAGCGGTTAGCACGATTAGATTGGTCTGAAGAAAAGATGGCTGAGCTGAGAGAAGAGATGTTTAGCTCTGGAGTACGTATCCATTCGATTTGTTTAAGTGCGCATCGGCGATTTCCGTTTGGTTCTGCTGATCCAGAAAAGAAAAAAGCAGCGAAACAACTAATGAAAAAAGCAATCCATTTGGCGCATAATCTAAGCGTCAAAGTAATCCAAATAGCTGGATACGACGTTTATTATGAAGAGAAATCAATGAATTCCAGAGAAGACTTTATCGAAGGAATAAAAGAAAGCGTAAAGGAAGCTTCTAAATATGGCATCATTCTTTCCGTGGAAATCATGGATGATCCATTTATGAACTCCATTTCAAAATTTTTAGAAATCAAAGAACAGATTCATTCCCCTTTTCTACAAGTATATCCAGACCTAGGCAATTTGTCCGCATGGCCGGAAAATAATCCGGCTCGAGAACTTGAGAAAGGGATCGATTATATCACTTCTATCCACTTAAAAGACACGTATCCTGTAACAAAAGAATATTCAGGCCAGTTTCGTGATGTTCCTTTTGGTAACGGATGCGTTGACTTTCTTGGATTATTGAGACATTTGAAACGTCTAGATTATGATGGAACATTCCTGATTGAAATGTGGAGTGAAAAAAGTCAAGACTTTCGAAGAGAAATCCAGCAGGCAAAAGACTACTTAAGTTCTAAATTGAAGGAGGCTGGCTATGATGTCTTGTGAAGAAAAAATTGCAGCAATGAAGCAACGTGTCTTTGAAGCAAATCTGGCATTGCCGCAATACGGATTAGTTAAATTAACTTGGGGCAATGTGAGTGAAGTGGACCGTGAGCTAGGAGTCATCGTTATTAAGCCAAGCGGTGTCAGATATGAACGCATGCAAGCAGATCAAATGGTTGTAACAGATTTGTCAGGAAATATAATAGAAGAAGACAGCTTGAAACCATCTTCAGATCTGCCTACCCATGTTGTTTTATACAAAGCTTTTGAAGATGTAACTGCTGTTACTCATACTCATTCTACTCACTCTGTCATGTGGGCGCAAGCAGGCCGAGATTTGCCAGCTTATGGCACGACCCATGCTGATGCTTTTTATGGAAAGATTCCTTGTACACGCCAATTGACGAAAGAAGAAGTAAAAGAAGCTTACGAAGTTCATACAGGGAATGTGATTGTCGAGACGTTTAAGGAAAGAAAATTAGAGCCAAACGAAGTCCCTGGAGTACTTGTCTATGGACATGGACCATTCACTTGGGGGCACTCACCTATAGAAGCAGTAGAAAATAGCCTGATTTTAGATGAAATTTGTTTGATGGCTAAAGAAAACGAGTTGATCAACCCAAATATATGTGAAATCCCACAATATTTGCTAGATAAACATTATTTTCGAAAACATGGAAAGCATGCATACTATGGGCAATAGAAGTTTTCAACTGATAAGGTCAAGAAAAAAATAAGAGAATTTTAAAGGAGCTGTTTATGAGGACAGCTCTTTTTTGGTGTCCAATAAATAAATCATAAATAAAATGGATGAGTTCTTTTTATCAAATGCAACGGTAATAATGTATATTTATTTAATTAGTGTATGTGTGTGTAATTTTAATCTTCTTATATAATAAAAAAGAAAATGAATTGTTTCGTGCCTATTTAACAAAGTATAAGAATCTATATGACTTTATGCTTTATCTATTTTTATGAATAATTTTTATCAATATACAAAAAACAAAAAAGAAAGAATCTATATAAGAAAGCCAAACGTTGGTATCAATAGGTTGAAGAACATATGTCTTGTTTGAATAAAAGAAGTATTGTGTATTTTTACATGACAAAAAAATAGTTTTGTCGTTAGAACGGGATAAAGACTAAGCACATCTATATTTAAATTAGTTATCAAATGAAAATCAAAATTACCTTATATTTTTTAAAACATAAAATATAAGGTAATTTTATGAATAAACATACCATTTTTTATTTGGGCCTAGGTATAAAATTAGAGTTGGAAAAGCGAAAAAGCTGATTATTCTGACTATTGAAATTTTAAAAATAAAAAATTTCAACATATCTGGAAAAGGACATAGATACAAAAAGGAATAGCTCTATAAATCGTTTTTCCTTACAGCAATCAACAAAGATAACTAGAGGGGGGATGACGGTCTGTGAAACGAAACGTGGACAGAAAAAAGCAGAAACGCAGGATAATCTATACGTTATTCAGCAGTGTTATCCTTTTAGGCGTTTTACTGTTATTAGCGCCAATCATTTTTGATATGGTAAATCTCGCTCACCGTAAAGATATGATGACAAAATACGAGCAGCAACTACCTGTAGAGGACGCTCAACTTACATTAATCAAAAAATACAACGAGATGATTTATCATCAACAAAAAGAAGAGTCCACTGAAACAATCAAGATCACGGAGATTCAAAAAAACTTGAAATTGCCAATTGGATATATCGATATTCCTAGCATCAAGCTAAAAAATATGGTGATTTATTTTGGCGATTCTGATTGGGTCCTTAATCGAGGAATAGGAACTTTACCATGGACAAGTTTGCCAATTGGCGGAAAGAACACGCTTAGCGGTATCACAGGACATTCAGGGTTAGCTAATCAGATTTTATTCGATAATATTCGTTATTTGAATAATGGCGATATCTTTTATGTTAACGCTTTTGGTAAGCGCTTAGCTTACCAAGTCTATGATCAAAAAGTGATCGATCCGAATGATAAAGAGGCAATCAAGGCTTTTTATGTCCAGAAAGATAAAAATATTGCGGCATTGATGACCTGTACACCCTTGTTTGTCAACAGTCACCGTTTAGTGGTCTATGGTAAGCGGATTCCAATCAAAGATGCTAAAAAAGTCAAAATTGCCCATCGTACGATATGGTCGTTGGATATGATTTGGATTACAGTGCTGTTGCTGTTCCTACTCTTGCTTTTATTATGGATGCTGTATCGTTATTTTCGAGATAAACGTAAAAAAAGAGAAATCGATTGAAGATGTGAATGATTATGATTAAACGACTTGTCCTTTATTTCTTTCTTCCTGTCCTAGTGATTTTTTCTCTGACACTATGGATTTACGAAGGATACAATCAATTATTGAAGACTCCAGATACGACAGTTTCTTTAGTAGAAGGTCAACAACAAGCAGAAAAAAATTTACCAAAGTCTTCCCCACAAACAAACGATCAACGTGAAAAAATCACGGATGCGGGTATGCAAGTGCTCGTACAAGCCCGAAAAAAACGGGCTGAGATAATGGGACAAGCAGGGATTGGTCGTATCGCCATTCCTTCAGAGAACTTAGATTTACCTATTTTAAATGAAATCACCGAACTCAATCTGTCTACCGGAGCGACGATGTATTTTCCAGAACGCCATTTAGGTGAAGGAAATGTCGTTTTGGCTAGTCATAATTTTTCAGATGCGGATGTCTTACTTCACCGAATTAAAAATGTGAAGAAAGGAACAGAAATCTATCTAACTGATTTTACGAATGTTTGGATCTATCAAGTTACAGTGAATAAAATCATTCAGGAAACGCAAACTGACATTTTGGAACAACCTTTGAATGATGAGACACTTGTGACTTTGATCCGCTGTGAAGGTGGAACAGGAACGAACTATCGGCGAGTTGTTCAAGGAATCTTGCAAAAAACGATGACGATTACCAATCTTAGTACTGCTCAGCAAACAAAACTTGGAATTAGCAAGAAAGAAACAAAACTGAAGAAGGAGTCAAGCTGGATGAGTGAGCAGTTAGCTCTTAGTATCCAAATGAAACGGCCGACCGTTCCATTGATATTAATTGTCGTCTTAGCAAGTCTATTTCTAGCTGTACAAGGAATCAATTTTGTCCGGAAAAATTAGGATATTGCTTTATCTGTTGATCTTAGGGTTGGAAAGTCAAATGCTATTCAGAAAATACACTCAAGGAGGAAATGAATATGAAAAATAAGTCAGTCAAAAAATCTCGCAAATGGCTGAGTACGTTATTAGTTTGCGGAACATTATTAGGTACAGCTAGCGTAGCTGGTGCTGTATTGTTTGTTGAAGACGAGGGAAATCAGTTCGTTTCGGCGGCAGTTGTTTCTGATGATAGCAGCACACGAAGTATAACGATCCATAAATATAGCAATGCAACGGATGCTGGAACGCCAGTAGCTGACAATGGGGCCTTTGAAGCATCCATTGATACAACAGCCCACAAACCATTAGCAAATGTCCCATTTAAAGTGGTTCGTGTCACGCCTAAAGCTGGAGCTACTAGTTCAACGATCAAAGCAGATGATGCAACGACCTACGATGTAGATTCTGCATTCCCAGAAAAAACACAAGTGACAAATGCGGACGGCGAATTGACCTTTGATCTTGGAGCCGGAACTACTAATGATGGGTTTTACTTGGTAACTGAATTATCATCAGCCTCTGTAAAAACACCAACAGTGCCATTTGTTGTGGCTGTTCCATTAACGGTCCAAGGAGCAACTAGCTCAGATAATTCGCTATTATATGATGTTAATGTTTATCCAAAAAATGATACAGAAGAAGTCCATTTGAATCCAGTGAAATCACTTGTGGATACAGATGGGACAACATCAGCAGTATCTATCAAAGCAGGTGAGTCTGTCACTTGGGATTTAAGTGTGGATGTCCCAGCAGACATCTATACTCCTACAACAGTAGATACAGCGGCCATCTACGCAGAAAAATTGCAATTAATGGATCCAATCGATACGAAATCATTAGGTGCACCAGATTTTGGTGCTATCACTGGTAAAGCTACTGGTACGGTGGGCGCAGTTGATTTAGTGAACGGCACTGACTTCACTGCCACAGAAGAAGCTTCAGATGGTTTGGATGATTATTACACTGTCAAAATCGAATTGACTAAATCCGGAATGGAAAAAGTTGCTGGGTATGATAAAGTATCATTCCAAGTGGTGACAAAAGTTTTGGAGGATAAAACAGAAGGGATTATCTTAAACAGTTTTGATACATTGTATGTAGGACCAACTGGTGAAAAAACACCAGAAACGACGAATCCAACACCAGATCCTAATCCAAATGATCAAATGCCAACATTACCTGATCCAAAAAACCCGGGTGAAAATACCCCTGAAGTAAAAATGGGGAATGTGGATGTTTTGAAAACAGATGAAGCAGGTACACCTCTAGCCAATGCTGTCTTTAAGCTTGCTGCAAGTGAAGAAGATGTGAAAGCAGAAAACTGGGTAACGGATGCAGATGGCGAAGTCGTTACTTTAACGACAGACGCCGAAGGTAAAGCAGAATTCACTGGTTTGAAAGTTGACCCAGAATCAGGAGAACAAAATTACTACTTGGTCGAAACTTCAGCACCAACAGGTTATGCTCTTGATGGAACAGTACATTTGGTAACAGCAAAAAATGATACGGATGTTGATGCAGCAGTTGTCAATAAAGACAACAAATGGGTTCCTAACTTACCAATGACTGGGGATGATGCTCGTTTGATCCTTTTAGTCACAGCTAGTGTTTTGATTGTTACTGGCGGTAGTGTACTTTACATGTATCATCGTAAAGAACAGGATAATAACTAGCAGTCACAAGCGAAAAAAGAGTACCTCCTATACGAGGTACCCTTTTCGCATGAGGAAGGAGGAATTTACATGAGGCATAAAGTACGATTATTTAGTGTGCTGATTGTTAGCCTCACTTGTCTTGTACTCGATCATACAGTTACTGCGGATGTGTTGAATCAACCAAGTCCTTCAGTAACCATTATCAAGCGAACATCTGTTAGTTCTTCTGCAACAGTAACGCAAACAACGAGTCCTCTTGCAAGGGTACATTATCTATTGACCCGCATTTTACCTGTTGAAGGGAAAACAATCGTTGCGACAGATCCTACCACATACACGATTGCTTCTGGTGAGCAGGGGTTCACTACTGAACTAGTTACAGATGACAATGGACAAGTTGTCTATGATGATGCAGCTAAATTAACTGACGGTACTTATCTGTTAGAAGAATTAAAAGGATATGGTGTAGATACGACCGCAGATCCAGTCGTTTTTACATTGCCGTTTACGGATGCGACAGGGCAAGTATCAGATGATTTTATCTATGAACCAAAGTCAGGTCTGTCAGATATTTCAGGAAATAGCCAGACGAATCATCCAGGCATAAATGATTCAAATGGATCAGGTGTAAATTCAGGAGTAAATGTAGGAGCAAGTGATAAGAAACAAACAGTTATTATGCAAACAAGCGGAAGTGTTTGGTCAATTTCGCTTTTGTCTATCTTCTTTGCCTTAGGAGGATTCTTAAGTGCATTGATGGGTGGACTAGTTATTTTAAGAAAATATTTAGGGAGGGGAAAAGTATGAATAAAAAGAAACAACCAACTACTTTCGGATACCCTCAGCTAAAGAATAATAAGAAAAATAAACAGCTAAAAGATTCTTCTTATTTACAAGGCGTAGCAGCTCTGATCCTGATATTCCAAATAGCGACTGCTTCTCTTGCTCCTGTTTATCAAGTAGCAGCTCAAACATCTACAACTACAACAACAGCCTCTACAGTAGAAAAGCCAGATACAACAGGTTCTTCTACAGTAACGAGTACGATGAAAGAAGCATCAACACAAGCATCCTCTTCATCTAAGCAATCTGAATCTACGGAATCAACAGAAACAGCTGACTCAATTGAGACAAGTCAATCATCAGACGTTGGTCCTGACCAGCTTAAAAGAGAGTTGGTATCTGTGATTGCTGGGTTTGGAGATACAACGGGAGTATCGGTGACTATCGAAGATAAAAAAATTATCGTTGATCTCACTTCGCAGTTAAGTAAACAGGTAGACGCAATCAAAACAGCTGTGACTCCTAAAGTCCCTGCAGGGTATGAAATCACTATTACTGCCTTGGATGCTACGGTAACTGGTACATTTGGGACAGCACCGTGGTCTTTAACTGATGATGGAACATTGCATATAGGGGCAGGAGTTTTCAGTGCAACAACTGGCACAGGTAATTCAGCACCTTGGACTACTACCACTTATGCTTCCAAAGTAAAAAAAATTATTTTTGATGGTAACGTTACTGCTGATTCCCTATCTTCAGGATTATTTCAGCAGTTAACGAATCTTCAAACAATCGAAGGGTTGGGCAAGCTAGATGTTTCTAAAGTAACAGATATGTCGAGAATGTTTTGGAATGATAGGTCATTAATATCCCTAGATGTTTCTAGTTGGAAAGTAGATAATGTACAAAATATGCAGTGGATGTTTTATCTAAATAACTCATTGACATCCTTAGAGGTTTCTAATTGGAAAGTCAACAATGTGACGAATATGAATTCGATGTTCGGAGGGACAACCAATTTAACTCAACTAGACGTAAAAAACTGGGTGCCGGAAAAGGTAGCGGACTTTTCATTTATGTTCGCTGACTCGGGAGTACAATCTTTGGATTTCTCAAACTGGACAACAGCTAAGGTGATTACTACTAATATGTTCTATCGATCAGCCAATACAGGACCATCAAAACTAACAAAGGTTACTTTTGGTCCAAATATGAACCTTACGGTCAGTTTGCCCGTCCAGACGGGATATAATTGGTATTACCTTAGTGACACAGGTAATATCGATTTAACAAAGCAATTGAGTTCTGGTAAATATGTATCTGGTACGTCGACAAATGGAACCTATGTCATCGTCAATCCAACTTTACCAGTAACAGCTGACATCAAGTACCTTCCTACGGATAGCACTACTCCATTGACAACACAAACAATTTCCGGCACAGTGGGTCAAGTCAAACAAGTAACAGTTCTTGATCCATGGACATCAGCAGAATTGAAAGGACAACCTTATGTATTTGCAATCAGAAATGATGATCTTATGTCTGCTTTCAGTCCTCCAAATCTCTCTGTTACTTTATCTAGTGATACAACAGATGACAAATCTATTTCATTACAACCCGTAATAGCCAAAGGAATTTTCGGGACTGTGAAGTGGTACATGGATGAAGCTGGTACTTTACACATTGGCTCAGGTACCTTCGCTGATTCAAGCGGCACATCTCCATGGCAAGCCAATAGTTCCAATATCAAAAATATTATTTTTGAGGGCAATGTTACAGCAGCGACAGATTCTCGAAGTTTGTTCGATGGGTTGAACAATGTAGTGTCTATCAAAGGATTAGATAAACTTGATGTGAAAAATATTGAGAATGCCAAGCGAATGTTTGCTGATATGAAATCTCTAAAGGAAATAGGTGGCTTGAGCAATTGGAGTACGGGTAATGTGACTAATATGAGCGAGATGTTCAATGGAGCTTCTGCTTTGAATAGTCTAGATTTTACTAATTGGAACACTAGTAATGTAACTAACATGGATCAGATGCTGTCTGGAATGTCGGCATTACAAAAAATCACTTTTGGTTCTGGCTTTGTGACATCTCAAGCAATATCTAACTCGGTAGGACAAGTCGATTTACCAAATGATACTACTACAATCCAATGGCAAAGCGTCGCTGGCGGTTCTGTAGAGGCTCCATTAGGAATGACCTATGTCGGTTCATACGACAGCGCGGTCAGCAAGCCTGACACCTATGTTCTTGCCAATGTCAAAACGGATGCTGTGATAAAATATGTCGACGCAGTGACAGGTACGGAAATTGCCAGCGAAACTGTTACAGGAGCAGTAGGAGACAAGATCAATTATAATGTGCTTGATCCTTGGAAATCGCCTGAATTGAAAGATAAACTATACGTTTTTACCGCTACAGCTGAAAACAAGCTAGCTGCATACAGCCACGATCCTGTTTCGTTAACGCTAGCGCTAGACTCATCAGATGATCAAATAATCCAACTGCAAGAAGTAAAAGCCAAGGGAATAAACGGAGAAGTAAAATGGTATATTGATAGGAATAATGCTTTACATTTGGGTCCTGGTATTTATGGTATTGGTGGTTGGCAGGGATACAAGGATACAATCACCTCAATTGAAATCGAGGGTAAGATAAAACTCTTTGATCCCTATGCTTATAAACTATTTTATGAGTTTATAAATGTAACAAGTATCACAGGACTGGACAATATGGATGTCTCGGCAGTGACAGATATGCAATCTATGTTCTCTCGAGATTATAAATTAAAATCTTTGGATTTGTCTAGTTGGGATACGAGCAATGTAACAAATATGTCCAGCATGTTTGAAAATTTATCCTCTCTTGAAATACTTGACTTAAGTACTTGGGATACTTCAAATGTGACAGATATGAGCAGAATGTTCGCATTTGTTCAAAATATTGAGGATCTAGATATTTCAGGTTTTGATACTCACAATGTTAAAAATATGCAATCTATGTTTATTCAGTCCGCCTTAAAAACACTTGATTTAGGCACTTGGGATACTTCGAATGTGACAGATATGAGTGGAATGATGGGCTTCATGCCGAAATTAGAAAAAATCAACTTAGGAACTTGGGAAACACAATCTGTGGAAACAACGAGTGTAATGTTTTTTGGTGATTCAACATTGACAGAATTGAATCTTTCCTTTACCGACACACCCAACTTAAAAGATATTAGTAACATGTTAACGGGTATGACCAATCTTAGTAAATTAATAATAGGAAAAGGACTGGAAACTTCCAATATTGAAATCACTGCTAGTTCTCCTAATAAGAGTATGGATTTGCCGAATACACAAGATGAGGGAGTGTGGCAAAATATCGGGAACGGGACCGAGGAAAATCCGGCTGGTGATCAAATGATTACTGCATACGACAGTACAGTATCACCTGCGGATACTTACTTTTTGCTGAAGCAAGCAAATGTCGATTACCAAATATTAGACTATTATGGAAATCCTCAACCATTGGTTACAGATAAAACAGTATTAGGAAAGGTTGGAGGTACTGTTTCCTATGAGGTACAAGATCCTTGGAAATTCGACGATCTGAAAAAATATCCGATAGTTTTTGCAGGAGATGGATTGGCGGCGTTTGACTACGATCCTACAACAAATCCTGATTTGATTCCCGTACAAATCACGCTTGATGGAATTAGTCAAGGCCATATCAACATTAAACCAGTATTTTACAACCTTATAACGGACCCGGTTACTGGTGCTAGAAGTTTCGTATCAGGAAAAGGTATTTTCGGAGATGTGAAATGGTATATCGATCCAGAAGGCATCTTGCATATCGGTAGCGGAACATTTGCGGATACTAATGGAAAATCGCCATGGGCTGATTTTAAGGAGACGATTACTGGGATTATTTTTGAAGGCAATGTCAAGGCGGGGGCGGATTCGTCCTTATTGTTCTCAGATCTTCCAGCTGTAAAAGGAATTCAAAACATGGATCGATTAGATGTCTCTGGCGTAACAAATATGGCAGGCATGTTTGAGAACAGTCCACAACTGACATCATTAGATCTATCTACTTGGGAGGTATCGAATGTTGAAAACATGCAAACTATATTCCAAGGTACTACCAATCTTACTGATCTGAATATAAAGAATTGGGATGTGGATCAAGTGACGAATATGGGTGGAGCATTCGCTTCATCCGGCCTTTCCAACTTAGATTTGACGGGATGGAATACAGCTAAGGCCACCGATCATTCAGGGATGTTTGCTGATATGACTAATCTTAAACAGATCACGTTTGATAAAGGATTCGACCTGAAAGTTGAGTTGCCGAACACTACTGATACACTGAAATGGCGGAATTTGTCTGTAGCTGATGGTGGCACGGTAGAAAAACCAGCCGGAACAAACTTCTTTGATGTTTACGATGGTGAGCCTTCTTCAGCAGATACTTACGTATTAGGACCAGATGATACTCAAATTGCCTCGATATTCCCAAATACAGGAAGCAATTTTCGATTGTATACATTGATCAGCGCTAGCTTCATGATTATACTAAGTCTGTTTGGATTGATTTGGTTTAGAAAAACACAAGCAGAACGATAAGTAAAAGAGACAGCGATCACCACTTGATAAGAGTGATCGCTGTTTTTTTATTTAATGGAGAAGGTGGATACGGTTTGCTAAATAATCAAAGAATTGTATTATTAGAGGGAGAATTGTATAAGAAAGGAAGAAAAAAATGAATGTTGATTCCCTTATGATCGATGATATTTCTGAATTATATAAGAGCGTTGGTTGGACGAATTACACAAAAGACACTGCAAGGTTAGCTAGAGCATTTGAACAATCTGAATCTCTGATAAAGCGTAATGGGGAAGGGAAGATTATCGGAGTTGTTCGTTGGATCACTGATTGTGCGACGATCGCATTTATTCAAGATATCCTCATTCATCCGAGGTACCAGCGCCAAGGAATAGGCAAAGCGCTTTTGAATGAAGCTTTGGAGAAGATCACTAGTTATGGACCAGTCCAAATCGAATTATTGACAGATGATACTGAGAAAACAAAAAAATTTTATGAATCAGTAGGATTTGTTCAAGTAAAAGAAATGGATGCTGTTTCTTATATAAAGGATACTAGAAGATAAGAGGGACTTTTTGGTAATGACAAATACTATGTATAACGTAAAAAGAAAAAATTGGAGGATAGATTCAAGTATCATTCAATCTATCCTCCAATCCTCGTTTATTTTATTTGTTTATTTACTTCTTTATCAAATACTAAG
>NZ_BJLL01000040.1:0-25140 GCF_007996925.1 Enterococcus sp. NBRC 3427
TCCATCTGGTTCATTGGCAGCTTTTCAAAAAATTTTTGATACAAAAATCTATACATTACTTTACGGTGAAAATACATTTAGATTTTTTATAGCAATTTTTGATGTTATTTTTGGAGTGAATAAAAGTTCTTCATTAGTACAAGACTTTATAAATATTGGGAATACATCTATTAATGTTTATACATTTTATCAATATTATTTATATGATTTTGGACCGATATATGCGTTAATTGTGCAATTTATCATAGGAATCTTACATGGAGTAAGTTTTAAAAACATGTCTATGAAAAAACCTTTTTGGATTTTTCTATACAGTATATTAATATATCCGCTTCTAATGCAATTTTTTCAAGATCAATATTTTTCAATTTTTTCTACATGGATGCAATTAATAATAGTCGGTTTCTTGACACTAAAAACAGACCTTTTATTCTACGTAAAAATAAAAAAATGACATAAATAAAGAGAAACCATAGAAATATTTATTGTATGTAATATTTATATATTTTGAATATTTTCTTAAGAAAAACAGAAATTATAATATAAAATGATGCTATGAATTTTTGGCATAAATATAGAATAAAATAATCACAAAGAAATTTGATATGAAAATAAAACTATAAAATTACTAATTTTTATATAAAATATGCAAGGGTGGTTGAAAAATGAATAATATAATACTAAAGGATAAAGTAGTCTTAATAACTGGCGCAGCCGGTTTTATTGGATCAAATTTGGTTCTTGAGTTATTACGTACTCAGTCATCAATAAAAATCATTGGCATTGACAATATGAATGATTACTATGATGTCTCTATTAAGAACTATAGATTATCAGAGATAGAAGTGGAGGCAAAGAACCATCCAGGATCTACTTGGAATTTTATCAAAGGTTCTATTGCTGATAAAGCAACAATTGATTTCATCTTTGATAATTATAAACCAAGTATCGTGGTGAATTTAGCAGCTCAGGCAGGAGTCCGTTATTCAATTACTAATCCAGATATGTATATCGAATCTAACATAATAGGATTCTATAATATTCTTGAAGCTTGTCGTCATTCATATGATAATGGAGAATCCGGTGTGGAACATTTAGTGTATGCTTCATCATCATCCGTTTATGGAACTAATAAAAAGATTCCGTATTCTACAGATGATAAAGTAGACAATCAAGTATCGTTGTATGCAGCAACTAAGAAAAGTAATGAATCAATGGCACATGCATATTCTAAACTTTACAATATTCCGTCTACAGGGTTACGTTTCTTTACAGTATATGGTCCTGCTGGGCGTCCAGATATGGCTTATTTTGGTTTTACTGATAAACTTCGTGCTGGTGATAATATCCAAATATTCAATTATGGGAATTGCAAGCGTGATTTTACCTATATAGATGATATTGTTGAAGGAGTAAAGAGGGTTATGCAGTGCCCCCCAGAGAAAATCAATGGGGAAGATGGGCTGCCAATACCACCATATCATATTTATAATATTGGCAACAATACGCCGGAAAACCTATTAGATTTTGTAGATATTCTACAACAAGAGCTAATTGCAGCAGGGGTGCTACCAGAAGATTACGACTTTGAATCTCACACCGAACTAGTTCCGATGCAACCAGGAGATGTGCCGGTTACTTATGCAGATACTAGTGCGCTAGAACGAGATTTTGGATTTAAGCCAAGCACAAGTTTGCGTGATGGGCTTCGTAAATTTGCACAATGGTATAAGTCCTTCTACGAAGTATAGTTATATTTTTTTATTATGAATAGTTGTAGAAACACCTCAGATACTAATAATCTGAGGTGTTATTTTTTCAGTCTCGTTGAAATAAATCTCTGGTATAAACTTTTTCTTTTACATCATCAAGATTACTATCATACCGATTGGCAATAATACTGTGACTGATGTTTTTAAAATTATCTAAATTATTTACTACTCTTGATCCGAAAAATGTAGTGTTATTATCAAGTGTTGGTTCATAAATTACAACAGTTGCTCCTTTTGCTTTTATTCGCTTCATAACTCCTTGAATAGATGATTGACGGAAGTTGTCTGAATTACTCTTCATTGTAAGACGGTATACACCTATGATTACTTCTTTTTCTTTTTCTTCACTCCATGAACTATTGGCCTCATACGCACCAGCAAGTTCTAATACACGCTCTGCTATAAAGTCTTTTCTTGTACGATTACTATCGACAATGGCACTCATCATATTTTGAGGAACATCGTTATAATTAGTAAGAAGTTGTTTTGTATCTTTTGGCAAACAATAGCCTCCATATCCAAAAGATGGATTATTATAATGTGTGCCAATTCTTGGATCTAAGCAAACCCCGTGAATGATTTCCTGTGTATTTAGTCTCTTCATTTCTGCGTAAGTATCAAGTTCATTGAAGTAAGATACACGAAGTGCAAGGTAAGTATTAGCGAATAATTTAACTGCTTCAGCTTCTGTGAATCCCATGAAAAGAGTTTCGATATCTTTTTTGATTGCTCCTCCTTGAAGTAAATCTGCAAAAGTATGAGAGGCTTCTAGTAAAGTTTTGTCATTTTGGTCCGTGCCAACAATAATTCGCGAAGGGTATAGATTGTCATATAATGCCTTAGATTCTCTGAGAAATTCTGGGCTGAATAGAATATTTTTAGTATTGTATTTTTCACGAATGCTTTCGGTATAGCCTACAGGTACCGTCGATTTGATAACCATTATTGCTTTTGGATTGACTGCTAATACCAATTCAATTACTGATTCTACAGCAGAAGTGTCAAAATAATTTTGTTTACTATCATAATTTGTTGGGGCAGCAATGACAACAAAATCGGCTTCTCTATAAGCGGCTGCACCATCAGTCGTTGCAATTAAATTAAGTTTTTTTTCAGCTAGATATTTTTCAATGTAATCATCTTGTATTGGCGATTTCTTATTATTGATTTGTTTTACTTTTTCAGGAATAATGTCTACTGCTGTTACCTGATTGTGCTGAGCAAGAAGAATAGCAATGGAAAGACCTACATAACCAGTACCAGCTACAGCAATATTCTTCGACTGATGTTTTGTTCTGTTTGATTTATTTGATTCATTTATAAATAGATCTGTTGGTTCAAAATTTAGAACTTCGGCTAATGATTCTAATTGTTGTATTGAAGGGATAAAATCGAGAGATTCTAATCGACTAATTAAGGCGCGGTTGATACCAGTAGCTACTGCAAGTTGTTGTTGTGTCATTTTTAGAGATTTTCTAGAATCAATAATGATTTGAGCTAAACGTTTTTGAGATAACTTTTTCATGATATACTCCTTTTTGTTACTATTAATAACAAATGATTTTTTCTTCTATAACAGAATAGCTTATTATTAATAAATATGTCAATTTTTTTATTGATTAAAAAGATATTTTTTTGTTTTAAGTATTTTTATTTATTTTTTTGTTACTTAAAGTAACTTTGTAGATTGTGAATAACCTTATACATAAAAAGTTTCCGTGAGTCCCTACAATATAAAGAATAAAAAAATGTGATGTTTTAAACTGTAACCAACCACAATAAACTGCTTCTCAATTCTCCCCCATACGCAATACATAGGCATCAAGCAGAATTCTCGCGATGATCTGGAGAGGCAAGCGTGAACGTACTTCATAATCAGGGAAATACGAACCTTCTGATTTGAAACCTACGAGATTTATCTCGCAATAATCTTTGAGTGTAGAGGAATGATTGGCTGTAACTAGAATCGAACCAATCTCTGCATCATAGCAATTCTTTGCGGCGGTGACGAGTTCTTTTGTCTCGCCGTTCAAAGAAACAAAAATAACGCTGTCTTTCTTAGTTAGTTTCCGACTGATGCTTTTGATGATTTCTGGATCAGTATGCATTTGACAATTTTTCCCTGTTAATTGAAGTTTTACGAGCATCTCTTGACCAATCATTTCTGAAAATCCTCGTGCAAAGACAAAAACCCGGTCAGCAAATTTGATTCTTTGTATTGCATCTTCAATGTTCCCGATTTCCAACATATTGATCGTACGTACCACTTCTTGTTCATTTTTTAGAATGGCTCGACGGATACCTTTGTCTACTTTATCTAAGAAAGAAAAATTGATGTTCTTGTTTTCTCCTTCTTTTAGATGGTGCTTAAACGAAGTAAATCCTTCATAGCCTTTCTTCTTCATTGTCCGCACAATGGTGGCTGTTGAGACATTTGCTTGTTCACTTAGTTTCACGATGGAGTAGTTAGGGATCTCTAGGATGTGGTGTTCGATAAAGTTCCAGAGGTACTGTTCTGTTTCACTTAATTTGTGATCCATATTCTTTCCTTCTTTCACCAAAAGTTAGTTAAAAAATAGCACGATGTGTTTATAAATGTAAAGGTTTTCTTTGTGTTGAAACGATTAAGAAAACATTTTCTCTTTCGCGTATTTCATAATAGAGTCAAGGAGGTCATTGGTTATGTCTATCTACACATGCACGATGAATTTGGCAATTGATCTATTTATTGAAACAGAGGAGATGCATCCTTTTATGGTAAACCGCACAAAAGAGGATGACATTCAGGCAAACGGAAAAGGGGTGAATGTGTCACTAGTATTAAAGATGCTAGATTTCCCAAGTACGGCATTAGGTTTTTCTGCTGGTTTCACAGGAAAGTATATAGAAGACTATTTACGGAAGAAACAAATCCAAACAGAGTTTATTGAAGTGCCTGGTATGACGCGTATTAATGTATTTACACAAGTCAATCAAACGGGAGAAGAATACAAATTAGTGAATCAAGGACCTGAAATACCGCAGGCAGCTGTCCATAATTTTTTAAATCAAATAAGAGCATTACAAGCAGAAGATTATCTTTGTGTTTCTGGGAGTTTACCAAGAGGAATGTCTCCGAAGGTTTTAGTGGAAATCAGTCGGATTTGTCAGGAAAAGGGGATTCATTTGATTGTTGATAGTAGTGATCAAGAAGTCATGGATTGTTTGCCCTATCGACCGTTTTTGCTGAAACCGAATGAGGAAGAACTTTCTTTTTGGTTCGGACGAAAAATGGTTACAGATGAAGATTACTTTGTTTATGGACAACGACTAGTAGAGTCAGGTGCAGAAAATGTTTTGTTATCCCTCGGTGAGAAAGGAGCGATTCTTTTTACGAAAGACAGGGTGATTCGAGGAAACTCGCCAAAAGGAAAAGTCGTCAATACAGCATGTGCAGGTGATGCCATGTTAGGCACTTTTTTAGCAGGATACATGAATCGACGACCGCTTGATGAAACGTTACGTAAAAGCATAGCAGCAGGCAGCTCGACTGCTTTTCGTAAAGGACTGACTGATTTTTTGGATGTGGAGGAATTAAGTAAACAAATCAAAATCAAGGAAGAGAGGTTCGAAAGATGGGAAAATATCAACTAATTGCAGCAACCGGTTGTCCGACAGGAATTGCGCACACCTACATGGCGCAAGAGGCATTAGAGCAAGCAGCTAGGAAAAAAGACATCACGATCAAAGTGGAGACCCATGGACAAATTGGGATCGAGAATGAATTAACGGCTGAAGAAATCAAACAGGCAGATGCTGTCATTATTGCCGCAGACAAAGATGTCCATTCAGAAAGATTTGCGGGAAAACGAGTCATTGATGTTTCTGTCAGTACAGGAATCAAGGATGCACAACGGCTGATTGACGAAGCATTGGCAGGAAAAGGGACCATCTTAGCAGATAATGAAGCTGTTGATACTTTAGAATCAGAAACGATAAGTGGTGCTAATTTTGGTCGCAGCATCTATAAAAATTTGATGAATGGTGTCTCTCATATGTTGCCTTTCGTGGTAGCTGGCGGAGTATTGATTGCTATTTCATTTGCCGTTTGGGGAATCTATTCTTTTGATCCAGACCATGCACAATACAATGCTACAGCGGCGATGTTAAAAACGGTTGGCGATGCAGCAATGGGGATGATGGTTCCAGTTTTAGCAGCTTATATTGCAGAAGGGATCGCGAAACGTCCAGGGTTAGTCGTTGGATTTGTTGGTGGAATCGTGGCCATGAATGGCGGTACTGGATTTTTAGGAGGTATTTTAGCTGGGTTCTTAGCAGGTTATTTTGTCTTATTTTTGCAAAAGCTACTGACAATTTTACCTAAACAACTAGATGGCTTGAAGGCAATCTTCTTATATCCAGTTATTGGTGTAGCGTTTATTGGCATCGTGATGTCTTTGTTGGCGGGTCCAATGAAGGCTGTAAATGAAGGAATGATGAGCTTTTTAGCTGGATTTGAACATTCGAATCCACTTGTTCTTGGCGTGATTGTTGGTTGCATGTGTGCGTTTGATATGGGAGGACCGATTAATAAGGCGGCATATGTAACAGGTACAGCTCTTTTGGCACAAGGAAACACGAGTTTTATGGCTGGCGTGTCAGCAGCTTGCATTGCACCACCGTTGATTACTGGTTTTGCAACTTTATTGTTTGGTAAATATTTTGATACCAATGATCGTAATGCAGGTTTGGTTAATTTTATTTTAGGATCAACTCATATTACGGAGGGAGCTATTCCGTTTGCTGCGAAAGACCCGATCCGAGTATTACCAACGATGATGTTAGGCTCATCAATTGCTGCTGTCTTGACCTATCTGTTTGGTGTCCAAGTACCAGCCCCACATGGCGGTTTTTTAGTGTTACCTGTAGTGACGGGAAAAATCCAATGGGTTACAGCGATTCTTATTGGTTCGATCGTTGGTGGAGTGATACTAGGTTTGATCCAAAAGAAAAGAGTAACTGATGAAGACAAGAAGATGGATAATAAAGCAGCAAATCGTACAGTTATCGAAGAAGGAAGAGCAGGAGGCTTATCATGACAATCATTTATGAAGAGAACATTTTTTTACAACAGCCATTAGATAGTCAAGAAGAAGCATTTAAGTTTTTAGCAAAGCAAACATTCTGTTTAGGAATCGCTCATGACGAAAAAGAAGTATATCAAAAACTTCTAGAAAGAGAAAAAGAAGGCACTACAGGAATAATGTCAGGTTTTGCTATCCCTCATGCGAAGTCTCAAACAATCAACGAACCTAGTTTGATTATCATCACACTGAACAAAGGAATTGAATGGAACAGTTTAGATAGACAGTCAGTTGATTTTATTTTTGCGTTATTTATCCCAGATTCAGAAGCAGGAACGACTCATTTGAAATTATTGTCTCTCGTTGCACGATCATTGATGCGAAAAGAGGTTACAGAACAGTTGAGAGCAGCAAAATCAAAAACAGAAATAGCCGCAATATTAACTAAAGAAATAGGTGAAGATATATGAAGAAAATGAGTATAGAAAAACAGGAACGTTTGAAGCGATTGACGGATGAAGCTGGAATTATTAGCGCGTTAGCTATCGACCAGCGTGGTGCTTTGAAGAAAATGATCAACCAATATAAAGAAGCTACATCAGAAGATATCATCCAATTTAAACAGATGGTTTCTCAGTACCTGACTCCGTATGCTTCCGCTATTTTACTCGATCCAGAATATGGTCTGCCTGCAGCAGCGCTTCGAGAGAAAGGATGTGGCTTGTTGCTAGCTTATGAAAAAACCGGCTATGATGCGAAAATGCCGGGCCGACTACCAGATTTATTGAATAGTTGGTCAGTGAAAAGGTTAAAAGAAGTGGGTGCGGATGCTTGTAAATTTTTATTGTACTATGACGTTGATGAACCAGTAGAGATTAATGTGCAAAAACAAATAGTTATAGAACGGATTGGTTCAGAATGCGAAGCAGAAGGCATACCTTTCTTTTTAGAGATCCTTTCTTATGATGCAACTATTGGCGATCCGTCTTCTCTGGACTACGCAAAAGTAAAACCGCATAAAGTTATTGAAGCCATGCGAGAATTTTCAAAAGAACGTTATCAAGTGGATGTATTGAAAGTAGAAGTGCCAGTGAATATGAGATTTGTGGAAGGATATGGGCAAGAGACTTGTTATAGTCAAGCAGAGGCATCCGCGTATTTCTATGAACAATCGAAAGTGACTGAACAACCGTTTATTTTTTTAAGTGCGGGAGTCAGCGCTGCACTATTTCAAGATACATTGCGTTTTGCAAAACAATCAGGTTCGACATTCAATGGTGTCTTATGTGGACGAGCAACATGGGCGAAGGGAGTAGCACCTTTTGTTACCGAAGGCGAAGAAAAAGCGAGTAGTTGGATGTTAGAAGAAGGAAAACAAAATATTAAAGAATTAAGTACACTATTAGAAGAAACAGCAACTTCTATTTATGTTAAGAAGTAAGAAAAAGGATTGTCTGAGTGACAGATTCGAAAAAATAATTAGTTATTTAAAAAAATGTTTGTCAAATTTTTTAGAAAAAAAGTATAAAACTGCAAAAGTTATCTAAAACTATTAATAACGTTTGTCATTAATAAGCTATTTTAGGTTGTTGTAAATGATATTGGAAGTAATAAAACGATAGTTGTAGGAATATCATAGGGATTAATGTGGATTACGCTGCTCGATAAGTTAGTCCATTTTGACGGATCGCTTATGTGGTTCGTCTTTTTTTCTGTTCTTTTATTGGTAACTGGTATTTTTAAGGTATCTTTGTCTATTCAAAATATAAAACTTTAAGTCGTTGTTATAATAGCATTTTTGGTCTAAAAAACCTTTGACAAATGATTAATAATTCACTATTCTTGTGTTGTGGTTATAACCAGTAAAGAAGAGGTAATTTTTATGGAGAGCTCAAATAAAGGAAAATCATTGTATTATCAACTAGTTGATTTATTGAAGGATCGTATCGAAACACAGATGACTCCGCATGATAAGCTGTTATCTGAAAGAGAACTTTGTCAACATTATGGGGTGAGTCGCACCACCGTACGTCTGGCTTTACAGGAATTGGAAAATCAAGGTTATATTTACCGAAGACATGGAAAAGGTACCTATGTCTCTGATTTGTCTGATAAGTCATCGAACTTAGCTGGGGCGTATAGCTTTACAGAAGAAATGCGCGAAATAGGGCGCGTCCCTAAGACGGTCATTTTAGAATTTAGACAAATGGAAGCTAATAAGAGAATTGCTAAGAATTTGAACATCCATTTAGGTGAAACTGTATTTAAACTTAAAAGATTGCGTTTGGCAGATGAAGAGCCATTGATGGTTGAGCGTTCTTATCTACCGGCGAAACTATTTATGGGACTTGATTTGCCGTTACTTGAAAGTAAACCATTGTATGATGTGTTTTCACAGGATTATGAACAACAAGTTCAATTAGCTGATGAAGAGTTTTATGCAAGTATTGTGCAAAAAAAAGATGCTGCTGTGCTACGAATCGCTGATGGCGCTCCCGTCTTACATCTGACGAGGATAACCTATAACGTGAAAAATGAGATTATCGAATATACAGATAGTGTAGCAAGAGCGGACCAGTTTCATTATAAAATTCGGCATATCCGAAAATGATTGAGAGGGAGAACAACATGTTTGAGCTATCGAAGAACAAATTAAAACAAATAGGTGCAGCAATCACGACACAAGAAATAAAACAACAACCAGATCTCTGGAAAGAAACAATCAATAGATTGATGCAAAGCCAAGAAAATTTAGCTCTATTTTTTGATCAAATAAAAAAAGAAGCAAACGGAAGAAGAATACGCGTTATTTTTACGGGTGCAGGAACGTCTCAATATATTGGGGATACGCTCTTACCCTATCTAAATGAACATGGAGACAATCAGTTTTTTATCTTCCACAGTTTTGGCACGACAGATATTGTAGCTTCACCAAAAGAATTTTTGTTTCCAAATGAACCGACTTTATTAGTTTCATTTGCTCGCAGCGGCAACAGTCCAGAAAGTGTAGCGGCTGTGCAAATTGCAAATGAACAAGTTGAAACATTATTTCATTTGACGATTACTTGTGCTGAAGAGGGGATGTTGGCAAAAAACGCACAGGACGATAAAAAGAATTATCTGTTATTGATGCCAGAGAGAGCAAACGATGCAGGTTTTGCTATGACAGGAAGTTTTACGTGTATGTTATTGAGTGCTTTATGGATCTTTGATCAAACAGCAATGGAGAAAAAAGAAAGATATCTTGAACAATTAGTTACAATCGGTCAAGATCTTCTTTCAAGAGATCAAGAAATTCAAAAGTTATTACCTGATTTTTTTGAACGGATCGCTTATCTGGGTTCAGGAAGTTTGGCAGGTGCGACAAGAGAAGCACAATTAAAAATTTTAGAATTAACAGCAGGTAAAGTTGCTACAATTTTTGATTCTTCGATGGGGTTCCGTCATGGACCAAAGTCTTTTTTAAATAGCGAGACACTCGTTGTAGGTTTTGTGAGCAATCAACCATATACGCGAAATTATGACTTAGATATTTTAGAGGAAATAAAAGAAGATCGGGTCACTGCCAATGTCATTGCGATTACGCAACCGGGTACTATTGATTTCTCAGGTATGACTGTGCTATTGGAAGACTCGGTGAGTAAATTGCCCGATGCCTATCTTGCATTAGCGATGATTATGACTGCACAAATCATTGCACTCTATACTTCAATCAAAGTAGCTAATAAACCAGATACACCATCTCCAACAGGCACGGTCAATCGAGTAGTCAAGGGCGTCATCATTCATAAGTATGAAAACGAAGGAGAAATGACAGATGAATGAAGAAAAAAATAGGGCAATGGAGAGACTATCAACAAAAGATGGAATTATTAGTGCATTAGCAATCGATCAGCGTGGTGCTCTAAAAAAAATGATCAAATCGTTGGGAAAAGAGCCAAGTGAAGACCAAATCAGTGAATTCAAAGAACTAGTATCAGCTGAGCTGACACCCTATGCTTCTGCTATTTTATTGGATCCGGAATATGGATTGCCAGCAGCAAAAGTCAGAGCAAAAGAGACGGGGTTATTGTTAGCTTATGAGAAAACCGGCTATGACACAACTACGCCTGGTCGTCTACCTGATCTATTAGCGGATTGGTCTTCTCTCAGATTGAAAGAACAGCAAGCGGATGCAGTAAAATTCTTACTTTACTACGATGTTGATGAAGCACCCGAAATCAATCATTTGAAGCATGTGTTCATCGAACGTTTAGGTAGTGAGTGTGAAGGAGAAAATCGTCCCTTCTATTTGGAATTAGTTTCTTATGACGCACAAATAAGCGATAGTTCTTCTCCAGAGTATGCAAAAGTCAAGCCCCACAAAGTTATTGAGATGATGAAAGAATTTTCTGATCCAAAATATAAAGTTGATGTATTGAAAGTAGAAGTACCTGTCAATATGAATTATGTGAATGGCTATTCCACAGGTGAATTTATTCACAGCAAAGAAGAGGCTGCCGCCTTCTTTAAGGAGCAAAGTGAAGCGACTCCATTACCATTCATTTTTTTGAGCGGGGGTGTTTCAACAGAATTATTTCAACAAACACTGATTTTTGCTCATGAATCGGGATCCACATTCAATGGTGTATTGTGTGGACGTGCGACATGGAAAGATGGGGTCAAAGCATATGTCGAAAATGGAAAAGACGGAGCTATTCATTGGTTAAGAACAAATGGGAGAGAAAACATCGAGACTTTAAATAAAGTAATAAATGAAACCGCTACCCCTTGGTTCAATAAAACAAAAAGCAAAAAGGTGAAGATGAAATGATTACGACAGTTACCTTGAATCCTTCCATCGATATCGCTTATACAGTTGAAGAATTAAACCTCGACAAAGTCAATCGAGTTGAAACAGTCAATAAAACAGCGGGAGGAAAAGGAGTGAATGTGGCGAGGGTTCTAAATTTATTAGGAGAAGAGGTGATAGCTACTGGTTTAATAGGCGGCCAGCACGGTGAATATCTAAAGAACCAGCTAGATCAGTTAGGGATCATGCATCAGTTTGTTCCAATTAAAGGAGAGACAAGAGATTCTATTGCTATCCTGCATGGTTCGAGACAAACAGAGCTTTTGGAACGAGGTCCCTTCATAACAAAGAAAGAACAACAGACATTTACCGATCATTTCGAGCAGCTCCTCGAAATATCAGATATTATGACAATCTCAGGAAGTTTACCCCAAGGATGTCCTCTTGATTACTATAAGCAATTGGTTGCTTTAGCTGATAAAAAAGGGAAAGACATATTACTAGATACTTCTGGTAAATTTTTGCTTGAAGTATTGAAAGGTAAGGAGAAGCCACTACTTATCAAGCCCAATCTGGAAGAACTAGGAGAACTGATTGGCCAACGTATCTGTTCTTCGATTCAATTAGAAAAAATTCAGTCCTTATTAGCTCATCCAATATTTGAAGGAGTGCCATGGGTTGTTGTTTCTTTAGGAGAGAGAGGTGCTGTGGCAAAAGTTGCTCAGTGTTTCTACGAAGTCATTATTCCTAAAATATCAGTTGTTAATCCTGTTGGTTCAGGTGACGCGACCCTTGCAGGATTGGCCAATGCGTTATCAAAAAGGCAATCAATCGAAGAGATTCTCGCATTTTCTATGGCTTGCGGCATGGCAAACGCGCAACAAGAGAAAACTGGCTGGATCGACCCTATGAACGTTACGATGTTGATGAAACACATTCAAGTTAAGAAAATCAAATGAACTTAAATATAAAAGAAAGCGTTTTCTTTGGTTGGGAGGGAATTTGTTCTTGGCTTAAAAATGAAATATAAGAAAGAAAAAATTAAAAACGTTATCTTTGAAACAGAAGGGATATTTGATGATGTCACAGATTTAATTGAACAACCAATAGAAAAAATAGATAAGGAGAATGCATGATGGCAATTATTGGTGTAAGAATCGATGGACGTTTGATACATGGACAAGTAGCAAATCTTTGGACAACGAAACTGAATATTAGTCGAATCATGGTCGTGGATGATGAGGTAGCCACAAACACAATTGAAAAAAGTGGATTGAAGTTAGCGACTCCAGCAGGGGTAAAATTAAGCATTTTGCCAATCGAAAAAGCAGCAACAAATATTTTAGCTGGCAAATATGACTCTCAACGAGTAATGATTGTAGCAAAAAAGCCAGATCGAATCTTATCTTTAGTAGAAAAAGGAGTTCCTATCAAAGAAGTAAATGTGGGGAATATGTCACAAACGAATGAAACACGGTCCATTACAAAATCAATCAATGTGGTAGATGCAGATATCGAAGTATTTAAAAAATTAGATCAGCTTGGTATACATTTAATTGCTCAAATGGTACCAAACGATAAAGCAGAAGACTTTATGAATCTTTTAATCAAATAGGAGGAATGATCCATGGATATTCAATGGTGGCAGATCTTATTATTAACATTATATGCAGGTTATCAAATTTTAGATGAATTACAGATCTATTCTTCAATGAGTGCGCCAGTGTTTGCAGGGTTATATGCAGGTTTAGTAATGGGTGATTTAAACGCAGGTTTGATTATTGGTGGCAGTATGCAGTTGACAGTTTTAGGAGTGGGGACGTTTGGAGGCGCATCAAAAATAGATGCCAACTCTGGGACTATTTTAGCAACTGCCTTCTCGATTTCTCTTGGAATGAATCCAGAACAAGCGATTGCTGCTATTGCAGTGCCTGTAGCAAGCTTAATGATCCAATTGGATATTTTAGCTAGATTCGCTAACACATACTTTGCCCATCGTATTGACCGTCACGTAGAAGACATGAATTATCAAGCAATCGAACGTAATTTCTTAATGGGAGCTTTACCTTGGTCGCTCTCTCGTATGATTCCTGTATTTTTAGCTTTAGCATTTGGTGGTGGATTAGTTGAAAATGTTGTTTCTGTTTTAAACGGGAATCTAAAATGGCTAGGCGATGGGCTCTCAGTAGCAGGAGCTGTTTTACCAGCTGTTGGTTTTGCCATTCTTCTGCGCTATTTACCAGTAAAGAAACATCTTTCTTATCTTATTTTAGGATTTACGATCACGGCATTATTAGCAACGTTATTCTCTAATGTTCAATTATTAGGAACAAGTGTGGCAAGCGTTGTTAAAGATTTTCCGGCAACTTTCAATTCACTACCGATGCTTGCTGTAGCATTGATTGGTCTAGCACTAGCAATGATCAGTTATAAGAATGATCAAAACAAAGACCATCATCCATTAGCTAGTGAGCCATCACATTCTGTTGAGGGGGAAATCGAAGATGACGAAATCTAATTACAAATTAACAAAAGAAGATTTTAAGCAAATCAATCGAAGAAGTTTGTTCACTTTTCAATTAGGTTGGAACTATGAGAGAATGCAGGGTTCTGGCTATTTATATACTATCTTGCCACAACTAAGAAAAATATACGGAGACAACACACCAGAATTAAAAGAGATGATGAAAACACATACGCAATTTTTTAATACTTCTAATTTTTTTAATACAATCATTACTGGGATTGATCTTGCAATGGAAGAAAAAGAAGGAATTGCTTCCAAGGAAACCGTATCGGGGCTGAAAGCTGGATTGATGGGTTCCTTTGCAGCGATTGGAGATTCCGTATTTGCTGCTTTGATTCCAACGATTTTTGGGGCTTTGGCGGCGAATATGGCAACTGATGGAAATCCGATAGGTGTGTTTATATGGATTTTTGCTCAGATCGTTGTCATGGTTTTTCGTTGGAAGCAACTTGAATTTGCATACAAAGAAGGAATTTCCTTAGTTACTACTATGCAATCTCGCTTAACTGCATTAACGGACGCAGCCACTTTATTAGGGGTATTCATGGTAGGGGCATTAGTTGCGACAATGATCAATGTTAAATTTTCATGGGCACCAACGATTGGCGACGTGACATTGAATATGCAAAACTATATCGATATGATCTTACCTAAAATTTTACCCGCTGGGATCGTCGGTGGTGTTTATTGGTTATTAGGAAAGAAAAACATGACTCCTACTCGAGCGATTTTTATCGTATTAATTGTGTGTGTTGCTTTATCTGCATTGGGTGTGATTTCGAAATAAGGGAGAGCGAGAAATGAGTAGACAATTGGTATTGATTAGTCACGGAAAATTTTGTGAGGAATTGAAAAAAAGTACAGAAATGATCATGGGGCCTCAAGAGGATATCTACACGTTACCTTTATTACCAGAAGATGGCACTGAAACATACAAACAAAAGTTTCTCACTGTTACAGATTCGTTAAATGATTTTGTGGTACTATGCGATCTTTTAGGCGGTACACCTGCAAATATCATTTCTAAACTAATAATGGAAGGACAACAGATTACTCTTTATGCTGGGATGAATCTTCCGATGGTCATTGAATTTATCAACTCACAAATGATTGGTTCAGAGCCCGAGTTTGTTCGTGCAGGATGTGAAAGCATTGTCTCTGTCAACGAATTAATTAATGGAATAGCAGAAGAGGAAGAGTAACAAAAAAGATGAGGGCTTAGCTCTCATCTTTTTTGTCCTATGTTTTTATTTCCGCTTCTGCTGCTTTCCTGCGTTGCGGCCTTTGTTGTTTGTACTGTTTTTTGGTTGTTTGATTTGTTTGGTTGCTTGTTTGCTGTCAGTTGGTTTAGCTGATTCTGTCACGTCTTTTCTTGGAGTGACGACTTGTTTCGGTGGGTTTTGTTTCAACTCTTCTGCCACTTGTGCTTTCAACCGTGGTTTCATCATAACGTTTGTGATGAATGTTTGCAGACAGCTGAACACACCACCGACTACCCAGTAAAGTGTAACACCGGCTGGCGCACTGATCGACATGAAGACGATCATAGCAGGAGAGACGATCAGCATCGTACGCATCGTCTTTTTCTGTTCTTCAGGAATACCGATCGTTGAGATATATCCTTGAAGCAGATAAGCGACCCCTGCAATGGCAACAAGCACCATACTTGGTGAGCCTAGATCGATGCCGTAGAAAGATGATTCCCGAATACCTTCTGTATAACGTGCCGTAAAGTATAAGGCAGAGAAGATCGGCATTTGGATCAATAGAGGCAGACAGCCGATTCCGCCGGTCATACTCAATCCGTTTTCGCGGTATACTTGCTGCATTTCTGCTTGTGCTGCCATTTGTTCTTCACGTGTTGTTGCAGCTTTTAGCTTTTGTTGTGCTGCTTCAACTTGTGGTTTTAACGCTTGCATTTTTTCAGATTGGATCATTGTTTTTTTCGATTGACTAATACCTAGTGGCAAGATGATGATACGGACGATCACAGTCATTGCAATAACTGCCCAGCCATAAGACCAATTGAAATTCTCAACTAGATATGTAATCGCTTGGCCCATAGGATGGACGAGTACTCGATAAACGATTCCCGAAGTGTCAGGGTTTCCGTTTGAATCCATCCGCACACAGCCAGATAAAAAGAGCAGGATACTGACAAGTCCGGATCCCAATAACCAGTTTTTCCATTTATTCATAGAATACTTCCTCTTCTATAATTTTTACACAAACTTAACTATACTAAAAAAGCGCATGGAATTCAATCAACTTCATAGAAATTTCATATAAATATTCGTTCTTTTACGTAGCGAAAAATTTTGAAAAAAAGACAAAAAATCAAGAAAGAAATACTAGGAAAAAGTAGGATGATTCCAAGTGTTTCTTTCTTATTTTAATAAACTAAAAACTTTTTTTATTCTGCCCGAAAAAGCGGAGTCAAATGAACTCACTGCAAGTGATAGATCAGCTTTTTCACTGCTGTCCTTAACGCTTGAGGCAAAGCGCCTCAAAAACAACCTTATCCCACCACATCAAATTTCTTTCGTTCCTCAATCATCGGGTCTTCTTGGACATCCACATACTGCACTCGTCCACTTGGGCTCGGAGATTTCTTGACTTCTTCAATAAATTTCTGGATGATGTCGTCATTGCCGATTGCTTCGATTGTGACTGAGCCGTCGTCTTCGTTTTTTACCGTTCCAGTCACGCCTAGTTGATCAGCAACCATCTTGGTCATGTAGCGAAATCCTACGCCTTGGACGCGTCCTTGGACGTTCATTTTAACTTTGCGCATGTTCGTCACCTTTCTTTCCTATTTTATAAATTAATGATACCGATTTTTTTAGGATGAAACAAGCTCAAGCACCTATTCCATGATATAATCATGGGGAGGTGAGGAATGTGAAAGAGATCCAATCAGCAAAAAATCCAAGAATCAAAGAATTAAAAAAACTACATAAAAAGAAATATCGGGAAGAAAAGGAAGAATATCTTTTGGAAGGGTTCCATCTGATTGAAGAGGCTGCGTCGTCTGATGCAGAAATAAAAGAACTTTTTGTGACACAGCGAGGCAGGAAAGAATGGGGAGACTGGCTGGCCGCAAACAAAGAAATTTCTACTTTTCTAGTTTCAGATGAGGTCATGGATGCTGTATCGGATCTACCTACACCACAAGGAATCTTAGCAGTGATGGCGTTAACGGCTGAAGGCGCGCCAGATTTTTCAGGAGGTTGGCTATTATTAGATAATGTACAAGATCCTGGAAATGTAGGGACGATGATCCGTACGGCAGATGCATTTGATATGGCTGGTGTTTTATTAGGCAAAGGAACGGCAGATATTTATAGTACAAAGGTGCTGCGAAGCATGCAGGGAAGCAATTATCATTTGCCTGTGTTGCAACAAGATTTGACAGAAGTGATCCCTTTAATGAAAGACAAAGGGTTCACAGTGTATGGCACAGAATTAAATGAAGAAGCACACGCATTAGACAAAGTAGAAAAATCAGATAACTTCGCAATAATCATGGGGAACGAAGGTCAGGGGGTAAGTCAGGAAATCTTGTCTCTGACTGATCAGAACGTATATATCCCGATGAAAGGAAATGCGGAATCGTTGAATGTTGGGGTTGCGGCAGGGATTGTTCTTTATCATTTTTCTTTATGATTAAGGAACTATTAAGCTTTGGCTATTTTATCCAAGGCGACTAGAATAATCCGAACACTGGTGGTATACTTAGATCAATTTCAGAAGAAAATGAAATTCAAAAAGGTGGCAGATCGATAATTATGACAGAAAAATGGCGTGAAGACGAAGAATATATGTCTTATGTAGAAGATCTTTTAGAAACAGAAGCAGTGAAAAAATTAGCGAATTACACACAGCATGTTCATTCCACTCGTTTGGAGCATTCCATCAGTGTTTCTTACTATAGTTATCTGCTCGCAAAAAAATGGGGTGGCAATGCTAAAGCAACAGCGCGTGCTGGACTTTTGCATGATCTGTTCTACTATGATTGGCGTACGACGAAATTTGATGAAGGTACACATGCGTATATCCATCCAAGAATCGCTGTAAAGAATGCAGAAAAGATCACCGAATTGTCGGATCTTGAGCGAGATATCATTTTGAAGCACATGTGGGGCGCAACGATTGCACCGCCTAAGTACAAAGAAGGATATATCGTAACATTTGTAGACAAATACTGCGCAGTCAAAGAAGCCGCTCAGCCTATGTCAGCAAGTATGCGTAAGAGATGGCAACGTTACTTTGGAAAAGAATCTTCGATTTAACAGGTAAAACCAATAATAGGTCATATTCCGAGAAAATCTAGCCGATTTTCTCGGTTTTTTCTGTTTGCAGTTGACTATCTGGTCAAGATACGGTTTACTTTTATTTATCGAATGAATCATGTACATAGAAGAATGAACATTAAAGGGGGTGATGATAAGATGCAAAACGTATCTTATTTAAAAGAGTCCGGGATCTTCAGGTAACACATACTTTGCAGAAGATCACTTTTTTCTACAAAGTATGCACTTTGGTTAGAAGAAAGGACTTTAAAATCATGGAACAAATAATGAAACCATATCAATATTTTTTTATAAAAAGAGAAGTAGATCAGTTATTAAATGCGTACTCATCTGTCAATGACCCAAAAACGGTACAAACGGTTCAGGCTCTAGCAGCTGAAAAGATTCGCGATGTATTAGGTTACGAACCACCAGAAATCGATACGTTTTTAACGACAGTTTTAGATGTAAAACTGACAAAAACGCAAGCAGAACGAGCATTGGAGGAGCTGAAGCAAATCGTCCAGCCGTTTATGCAGCCTAGCAAACCACAAATCGATAAATTATTCCGAAAAGTGAAAAAACTCAAACAACCAGCTTGGAACGAAATCGACTTGCAAGCACATACGTACATCGGTTGGAATGATCCAGGGACACAAAAAAAATTCATGGTTTATTACGAAGATGGAAAATTAAAAGGGATCAGCGGTACTTTATCACCCACGATTAATAAGGGAATCTGTGCAATCTGTCAGAAAACATCGAATGTTTCGCTCTTTCTTTCTACAACGAAAGCCGGTTCTGATGGCACGTATACGAAAAAGGGGAATTATATTTGTCATGATAGTGACCAATGTAATCAACAGTTAACGAAATTAGCTCCTTTCTATGAATTTGCTGAACGTGTAAAGAAAGAACGATAATTTTATTGTTTTTTACAGAAAAGTATGCTATCTTTTAATGGAAGTGAATAGGTGATGGTGTTCGCCTTTAAATGCTAACGTAAGATAGCTAATGACGCCTACTAAAGTCTGGGGACAACCCCTTTCTTTAGTAGGCGTTTTTTTATTTGAGGAGGAATTTTTTTATGGAAAAACAATTACCGAGTCCAGTGCGTATTTTGGCGTACATGCTGAAGTGGCTGGTGATTACAGCGATTCTGGGAGTATTCATGGGGAGCTTGTCTGCTTTTTTCTTAAATAGCCTGACATTTGTGACAGATATCCGACTAGCACATCCTTGGCTCCTTTATCTACTACCAGTCAGCGGCGCACTTTTTGCTTATCTTTATGCGTATCACGGCGGTCTTTCTAGTCGTGGGAATAACTTAGTGATCGATCAAGGGAATGGAGGAGAAGAAAACATCCCTTTGCGGCTCATTCCATTGACCTTGTTTGGGACCATCACTACTCATTTATTTGGGGGATCTGTTGGTCGTGAAGGAACAGCAGTCCAAATGGGGGGAGCATTAGCTGATAATATAGCCCATTTGTTCCGATTGGATAAAGCAGAACGGGAGATTTTGATTATCAGCGGGATCAGTGCCGGTTTCAGTTCTGTATTTGGCACACCTTTAGCCGGAACATTGTTTGGATTAGAAGTGTTGGCAATCGGGAAAGTCCGAACAGAAGCGATCTTCCCTAGCTTCTTTGCTGCGCTTTTTGCAAATTTCATGACGGAAAGCTATGGTGTTTCTCATCTACATTACCAAATGGGTGTGATTCCTGAATGGAGTATGTTGCTGTTCTTCAAAGTTTTTGTTGCGGGAATTGCTTTTGGTTTGATTGGTTGGGTATTCAGCCGTTCGATCGTCTTTTTAAAAGCACGGTATGCGCAATGGATTCCTCATCCTGTTTGGCGAAATACGATAGGTGGAGCAGTAGTTGTAGCCGCAGCGTTGATTTTGCAAACACAACGGTACCTTGGGTTGAGTCTTCCGTTATTGCAGGAATCATTTAATGGACAGGCACATGCTTATGATTTTATTGGGAAATTATTTTTCACAGTCTTGTCTTTAGGTGCGGGGTACCAAGGGGGAGAAGTGACACCACTGTTTGAGATTGGTGCAACACTTGGCGCAGCACTAGCACCTTTGCTCCATGTTTCTGTTCCTTTTCTTGCTGGATTGGGTTTTATCGGGGTATTTTCTGGTGCGACAAATACACCGATTGCCTGTTTTGTGATGGGAATCGAATTATTTGGTTCACAAGCTGCTGTTTACTTCTTTATGATCTGCTTGATCAGCTTTATGTGTTCAGGGAACAGCGGTATTTATTCTGCACAGCAAGTAGCCGTCAAAAAAGGAATACTATTCTTGCCAATCGTCAAGAGAATAAAAGAAAAAAACAAGGTGTGATATATGTTTTGTCACACCTTGTTTTTTTTTAGAAAAGTAAAGTGATCAGTGATAAGAATGCGGAACCTGCGAAAAGCAATCCGCAAATGATCATATGTCTTTTTTTGTTCATCATCAAGATGGCGATGTATTCTCTTAAGAACGCGTTAGGCAAGTAATAGAAAGCTGTTTTTGCCCCAATACCATTTGCCTTCAGTTTCGCTTGTCGTGCATAGAGACCAGCTCTGAAAATGTGGTAATTGTTGGAACTGAAGATCGCGCGATAGGGACCTTTCATTTGCTGATCCATGATTTCCTTTGAATAGCGCATATTCTCCAAAGTGGTTGTCGAATTGGTTTCGACAAGAATATCTCTTTCAGGAATTCCTTGTTCCATAGCATATTGTTTCATCGCAATTGCTTCTGGTACTTTTTCGTCTGCTCCCTGTCCACCCGACATTAATAAGATAGGCGGATTTAATGTCGCACGGCTTTGTGCCCAATAAAAAGCAATCGCCTTATTAATTCGCTTGGCAAGAAGAGGAGAAACTGTTTCTCCATTGATCAACCCGGCGCCTAACACAACGATGAAGTCTTGGTTGTATCGAGGGCGGTTGAACTGATACAAGAATGAGACAGTCAAAAAGTTGTAGAATACGATAAATAGATAGATCAAGATCAATGGAATACATAAAAACAAAGCATTTATCCATTGCGGCAAATATTTTAACAAGAAAAAGTCAAAAACAAGAAACAATGTAAGAAAAATGGCTAGTATCAACGTTAAAAGATTAGCTAATGAATGCGATTCTCTACGTAAAACTGTGACACCGTTCCAAAAAAGAAAAACGATCAATCCATAAATCCCGAATAGAAGGACAAGCAGTAACGGGATCGTGATCAAGGCAATCAGTCCGCCAAGAAAAATATTTTGTGTTTCGTATAGCAAGACAAATAAGTAGATGCCAAAACTAATGAGGAAAACATTGAATAAAAGACCATTCAGCAGCCTTCGCTTTTCTGAAAAATAGGAAAAGGCAAAGATACTGAAAAAAACTAAGGGAATCAAAAAATAAAAGGTCGAATAAAAAATTTCCAACACGACAAAATAAGTCAAGATTACCGCAAATGTCCACGTACTGCTGTAAAAGAACAAGGAAGGATCCTTTTTCTGTTTTCGCCAATAAACGATGGAGAATACCCCAATAAGATAGAGAACCAAAAAAATCAGATCTCTGGTTAGATTCATAAATTCAACTCCTTTTTCTTATACAGTATAACGAAAATAGATGAAAAAAGCTGTTATTTAAACTAGAAAAAGCAAAAAAACATCTTTCTCACGGAAAGATGCTTTTTTCTTTTTGTTCAATTAAAACAAGTTGCCGAAAAATTCTGCGACACGTCGCCAGCCAATAACGAAAATATTTGCTTTTTCTACGGTTTTATCCGTGATGATTTCTGTGGATGGCGCGTTGTTGTCTTCTAAATAACCTAATTTATCCTCTGCCAAGGTGATCGTTGCGGTACCGATTTTTGTCCCTTTATCCATAGGTGCTTGGATCTCATTGTCAGTGACTTGCTTTTTGTCAAGAGTTGGTGTGATTGTTAATTTTCCAGTATCCATGTCGTTCCGTACCCATACTTTTACAGGACTTTTAAGCACAACGGGCACTGTTGATTCTTTTCCATCTTTTACATCAATGGTTTTTAGACTAGGAATACTTGCATTGGCTTTTCCAAGCTCTTTTTCTGACCAATTGTCGTAGCAATAATCCATTAAGCGGGCTGTTTCATTGAAACGGGCACTTGGGTTTTCCGCATGGCCGTCTGCATTTAATACGACAGTGATGATTCGTTGATCGTTTTTAGTGATCGTACCGACGAAACAGGCACCTGCAAGCTCAGTCGTACCAGTTTTTAATCCGTCCACGCCTTCTTTATAATTCACGAATCCTGGGAGCATCCAGTTCCAGTTGACCATTTCCACGGGTGATTGCGTGTTTTCGCCAAACATTTGTGTCGTAGTGCTAGATACGTCCAGTATTTCTGGAAAATCCAAGATCAAATGACGGGCCACGATGGCCACATCTTGAGCAGACATTTGATTTTCGTCGTTTTCTCCAGTACCTTCTGGTCGGTTTTCGCCAAGATAAGAGTTATTCAGTCCTGATGCATTAACGATCGTTGCATCTTTGATTCCCCAATCTTTCAATTGTTCTTTCATTCGTTCAGTGAATTTTGCTTCGCTGCCAGAGATTTTTTCTGCCAAGGAAACCATTGAAGCGTTGGCTGACTGGATGATTGCAGAGTCGAATAATTCTTTAACGGTGTAGGTATTTTCTTTATGCAAAGGAACATTTGATAAATCTGGGGTGACACTCAAATTTTCTGCATAATCTGAAATTGAAACTTTATCATCCCATGATAGTTTCCCTTCTTTTACTTGATCAAGGACGATGTAAAGACCGATGATTTTTGTGATTGAAGCGATCCCCATGGTTTTTTCTCCATCTTGATCATAAAGAATCTTCCCGCTTTGCGCATCTACAGCAAAGGCTGCTTTTGCATTTACTTTGAAAGTATCTTCAGCTTGCACAGCAACAGCTGGTAGAAAAGAAGCAAGGCAAAGAATGAGACTAGCCAATAATAGGACTAGACGTGTTTTTTTTATGGACATATCCGATCTCCTTGTATTTAATTTGTTTCGCTACAAATTAAAATTTTATCAGAGAGGGAAGAGAGTTTCAATGTTTCTGAAAAAAACTTTAGGATAAGAACGCGTGTTATGAAAAGGTTAGCGGTCATTTTTCCGTACTTTTACAGGGACAGGCTGTGTTTCCGCCTCTAATAAGCGGGAAGCGCTGAAAGCAAATAAGCTGATGATACTTAATAAACTAAAAATCATAATCAAATGCATAAGGTCCACCTCTTTTATTCTTTTTCTTAGTCTAACAACCTTTCATGAAGAATAGTTGAAGACTGTGCCCAAATAATTGAGGAAATTATGAAGATAACTTAAAAAAATTGCAAAATATCCAACTGAAGAAATCGTTTTATTTTTTTAGATACGTTTTATTGTATGGAAAAATAGTGTTGTGGTAGACTTTAGATAGACACAAAGGAATGATTTTTTTAGGAGGGGTACGTTTATGGCAAAAAAGGATAAAGAACTATTGTCACAATTGACTTCAGAAGGCGCTAAAGGACCGTTCGTCACGATCATGCTGAATACGCATGTCGCACATCAAGATGTGGAAAAAGATCAAATCAAATTCAAAAATTTTGCGAAAGAAGCAAAGAAACGTTTTGAAAAAAAATATTCCGAGCATGACTGGTCCCCGTTCCAAGAAAAAATTGAAAATTTGTTAGGAGATCCTTCGTTTTGGCGTAGTGCAACTACGAGTGTAGCGGTCATTATAACTGCTGATCAAACCTATATCCATCGTTTGAGTATCCCGGTAGACGATCAATATTATGTAAGTGATCTTCCTTATTTACTGGCCATTATCAAAAATGGACAGTTCAACTATTCCTATTATCTGTTGGGATTGAACCGCGACTCCATGAAATTGTATGAAGTCAGCAACAAACAAGTAAAAGAAGTGTCTCTACCAGAAGGGGCACCGGTCGATGTCGTTACTGCATTGGGATCTGAACTGACAGGTGGCGGTTTGAACTTCTCTTCTAATGGAGGGGGCGGTGCCCGAGATGGCGTGACTTTCCATGGCGTGAATCCAAAAGATGAAGAAGTAGAGATCGATTGGGTCAACTATTACCAAGCAGTTGATACGTACTTGAAGGATTCTTTCGAAAATCCTGAACAATGGCCGATTTATTTATTCGCTCTACCAGAAAATCAGACGATGTTCAAAAAAATCGCCAAAAATCCTTACTATTGTGCAGACGTTGCGATTTCTGCTTCTCCAGCACAACTATCCTTTAGAGATATCGAAGAAGGAGCGAAGAAGCTGTCAAGTGAACTAGCAGCCCAAGAATCAAAAGAGTACAATAAACTTTTAGATAAGAAATTCATCGATCAGTTAGTTGATATCGTTCCAGCTGCGAAAGAAGGAAAAGTATCCCATTTGTTTATCGCTACGTCCAACTTAGCTGATGGTTTCGGAGAAGATCCTGAAACAGAATATGATCGGCGTCAAGTGCTGAATGCTTTGGCAGACGATGTGATCATTAATGGTGGGAAAGTGTTTATTTTGGATCAAAAAGATGCGCCAGATGAAAAGAGTCTGACAGCGATTCTTCGTTATTAAAGTGGTTGTGAAATCAGTGTTTTGACCTGAGTATTAGAGAGAAAAAGCTGTTCTGCATCAAGAAATAAGAAGAGATTTACAAAAATTATTT
>NZ_BJLL01000041.1:0-24888 GCF_007996925.1 Enterococcus sp. NBRC 3427
CTCACGACCTAATCAGAAAAACGATTAAAATTCATTCACAAAGAAATCGAATAAACGCTGTTCAGATGAATCTACACGATGAGAAAGTTCCGGATGCCATTGGACACCAAGGATTTTGTGCATATTATCTTTACTTTGGACTGCTTCAATGAGTCCATCGTTGGAAAAGGCGATGGCTTTTAACAAAGGAGAAAGATCTTTGACTGCCTGATGATGATAGGAATTCACAAAGTATGAATCAGGGAGAAGGTCACTTAATAAACTGTCCGAAACGATTTTGACTTCGTGAGTCGCAAACTGCGGGGCAGTGGGCTGTTGTTCGTGTTTTACGGACCATTTTGGATATAATGAAAGATCTTGATAAAGTGTTCCCTCCAACACGACATTCAATAGTTGAAGTCCTCGGCAGACTGCAAAAATCGGTTTTCTTTGTTTCAATGCTTCCAAGATCAATGCCTGTTCGAATTGGTCTCGTTGAATATTTGTTTCCGTCAATTTTGGATGAGGGTCTTCCATGTAAAGTTGCGGACTAACATCCTGACCGCCTGCAAGAATGAGTTTGTCGATTTTCTCAATTAGTTGAGGCGCTGAATCTGGAGACATGACTGGCAGAATAAGAGGCAATCCTTGAGCATCTAAAACTGCATCCACAAATCCCTGCGGTGTATAGCTTACTTGATTTCCTTGGAAAGTATCTGTTGCTCGAATCAGTTGATTCCCGGCAATGCCGATGATTGGTTTCATTTATATTCCCCCTAAAGTAGACTAATTGTAACAAGGATTTAAAAAAAATTAAACTATGTAAGACTTGCCCCTATACTTATCTGTTCTTGCTGTGTTACTATCTGTAAAGAGAATTTTCGTGTGAAATTCATGACGATAGTTGAAAATATTGCTTAATTTGTTATAATAAAAAGTAAGCAGAAATAAAAAGGTTGGGCGTAAGCTTCAAGGATCTAGTTCTTCAAGGGGTGAGAAGGACATTTTATTGAAGGGGCCTGCCTATACTAAGTTATCTTTAGAGGTACATACTTTCAATGAAAAAAGAAAGCATGTACCTCTTTTTTAAATCGAAAGGAAGTGAAGCAAGTGTTAGAAGCTTTGGAACAAATCCGAAAAGCAGAAGAAGAAAATGAGAAGCGTGCCCGAACCCTACGGCAGCAGTTGAAGACCTATGCAGAAGAAAAAGAGCAAGAATTGGAAATAATCCAAACGAACAATCGGCAACAGCTGAAACAGTTGGTAGAAGAAAAAGAACAATTCGAAAAGCAAGAATTAGAAAAAGAAAAAATGAAATTGAAAGCAGAAGCAGACAAGGTGCAAGCTACTTTGAAAGACCAATATCAAAAGCATCAGAGTCAAGCAATCGGTGCAATCATTGAAAGGGTGAAAGAAACTTATGGCCGTCACTAAGATGGAAAAAGTGACCCTCATTTCAGATAAAAGAAATCAGGAGAGGATTTTACAAGCAGTACAAGGAATCCAAAATGTTGAAATCCGGGATCTGTATCAAAATAGAACAAACAACCAGTGGGTAGAAAAATATTTTCCAGATACCACGATTATTGATAAAGAAGCAAAATTAAGCGCTTTAGGCAATCGGCTGAAAGACATCCAAGAAGCTATCCAATTCATACAACACCACGGCGATAGCCGTCAAAAGAAACTCCATTTGAAACGTCAAGAACTTTCCTTACAAGACTTGGAAGCAAATTATTCCGAAGAAAATTTCATGAATAAATTAGAAGAAGTCCTTGATTTAAAAGAAAAGTGGGAACAGCTAACTGAAAAACGTGATCGTTTAGAAGAAGAGGAAGAATGGCTTCTTCATTGGCAACAGCTGGATATTGCTCCAAGTATGTATGCAAGTAAGACGACCATTTTTGAGATGGGGACTGTGAGTGCAGCAAATTTTGAAAGTTTCAAGGAAGAACTGAGTAAGCTTGATGACGTTTATATGGAAGAAATAGATTATACGCCGAAACAAGTTTATCTTTCGTATGTTGCTTTAAAAAAATCAGTTGCTGCTATAGAAGAAATTGCTGGGAAATACGGGTTCAATAAAGAAACGTATCCTTATGAACAAAATCCTAAAGAAAAATTGCAAGAAACCAAACAGCAATTGTCCATTGTTCACGAGCAGCAAAAAAAGATAACGACAGCGTTAGGTCAGTGCAGCGGCTATATCCAAGAATTTGAATGGATAGAAGAAGTCACACTTGCCGTTGCAGAACGGGAAAAAGTAAAAGAACGGTTTATCCATGCGACTTATCTGATCGTTTTGCAAGGTTGGGTAGATGCAGAAGAAAAACAGAATTTGATGCATGTGTTAAACGAAACTGTATCAGAAGAAGATATATATGTTAGTTTCGAAACACCAAACTCAGAAGAGATTCAGCAGGAAGTCCCTACTAAATTGAAAAACCATCCGCTTATCGAACCTTTTGAATTGCTGACTGAAATGTACAGTCTGCCAAAATATGAAGAAGTAGATCCAACACCTTGGATGACACCGTTTTATCTTGTCTTCTTCGGGATGATGGTCGCAGATGTTGGTTACGGATTGCTGATGCTCATTGGGACAATACTAGCTCAAAAACTACTTGTTTTACCACGCGGGATGAAACGTTTCGTAAAATTCTTTGAGATTCTCTCGGTACCATCGATCATCTGGGGATTGATCTACAGTTCATTTTTCGGACAGGCATTACCAAAAGAACTGTTTGGCATCCGCTTGCCTTTCCCAATCCTATCTACGACGGATGATGTCAATACGATTTTGATTTTATCCGTGATTTTCGGTCTGATACAGATCTTGGTTGGATTATTCGTGGCAGCAAAGGAAAATATCAGGAGAAAAGATTACTTGAGTGCTGTCAGTGATGGATTTGCCTGGCAAGGAATCCTAATTGGGATCGTTATTGCATTGATTGGTGCCATGTTGATAAAAAATACAGCGTTTGTTTATCTTGGCGCGGGGCTATCGATCATTGCTGCTTTATGTATCTTAATCGTGCCGATTATCCAATCGCCGTCTAAAGTCAAGGGTGCTGCCAAAGGAGCGTATAATCTTTACGGATTGACTGGTTATATCGGTGATTTAGTCAGTTATACACGTTTGATGGCACTAGGTATTTCAGGCGGAAGTATTGGCGCGGCATTCAATATGCTGGTTGCTTTCATGCCGCCAGCCGCTCGATTCAGTGTAGGGATCCTTTTGATCATCGCTTTACACGCACTGAATATGTTTTTGACACTGTTGAGTGCCTATGTCCATGGTGCACGATTGCAGTATGTCGAATTTTTTGGAAAATTTTATACAGGAGGCGGACGTGCCTTTGACCCGCTGAAAACGGCGGAAAAATACGTCAACATCAATCATAAGAAAAAAAACAATAAATAATTGGAGGATTTTTATACAATGATGGATTACTTAATTAGTCAAAATGGTGGAATGGTATTTGCAGTATTAGCGATGGCAACAGCGACGATTTTTTCAGGAATCGGTTCAGCTAAAGGTGTTGGAATGACAGGTGAGGCAGCAGCAGCGCTAACAACAAGTCAACCCGAAAAATTCGGACAGGCTCTGATTCTGCAATTGCTTCCAGGTACGCAAGGGTTATATGGATTCGTTATCGCCTTTTTGATTTTTATCAACTTAGGAAATGATATGTCAGTTGTACAAGGATTGAACTTTTTAGGCGCTTCTCTGCCGATTGCTTTTACAGGCTTGTTTTCAGGTATCGCCCAAGGAAAAGTTGCAGCAGCAGGTATCCAAATTTTAGCGAAAAAACCTGAACATGCTACAAAAGGAATCATTTTTGCTGCGATGGTTGAAACATATGCGATTTTAGGTTTCGTTATTTCCTTCCTATTAGTATTGAATGCCTAAGCATAAAGGAGGAAAAGCAGATGAACGCCATTGAAAAAATCATCTCTCAGATGAATGAAGCAGCAGAGCAAGAAAGAGCGGCGTTAGAGCAAGAAGAGCGAATAAAGATCGATCAAAACTTTGAACAAAAACGTACGCAAATCGAAACAGAACATCAAAAACAAAAAGAAAAACAAATCGAATTACTTGAAAAAAAATACCGTCAGCTTAGGAATCGCCAACAAGTAGAAGTACAACAAGAAAATTTGAACGCGAAGCAGGAATTTTTACGACGATTGTTTGCAGATGCAATAGCTGAAATGGAGAATTGGGATGAATCTGAACAAATCCAGTTTATCAAAAATTCATTGTATTCATTACCTTTGACAGGCAAAGTAACATTCATTGCTGGAGAAAAATCAGCAGCTTATCTTTCTCAGACATTGTTGGATGAATGGAACAATGAACTTCCCTTTACGATGGTTTTAAGCGATGAATCTGTTGCTGGTCAAGCTGGGTTTCTGATAAATGATCAAGGAGTTCAGTATAATTTTCTTTTCAGCAGCCTTGTACAAGATATCCAAGGAACGATGAGTTTTGAGATTGCCAATCAATTATTTGAATAAGGAGGGATCAGTGTATGGAATACCACGAACTAAATCCCTTGATTCGCGGAAGAGAGCTTGAACTTTTGTCCAATGAGACATTTGAACGGATGATTCAAACCAATTCTGTCGAAGCACTTGGTGAAATATTGAAATCCACGATTTACAGTCCATATATCTATGACGGATATGAATATGACTTCGAACAGAATCTTTTAAAGGAGCAGAGCCGTCTATTTCGCTGGTTAAAGGAATCAGCACCGGAGCCTGAAATCGTTTGGATCTATACGATGCGTTATACTTTCCATAATCTGAAGGTTTTGACAAAAGCCGAGATGACAAATCAAAATCTGGACCATTTGTATATCGACGATGGGTTTTATTCATTAGAAACCTTGAAGGATGCCATTCATACGCAAGTTTCAAATGAACTCCCTGAAAGCATTATGGACAGTATACGAGAAGTACGTGATTATTTTGAAGAGTCTACCATTCTTCAGGGAATCGATGTGATCTATGATCGGCAGTTTTTGACTGAACAGCGACGGCTCGCCGATAAGCTAGGATATCAAGAATTGCTGACAGAAGTCATTGCTTTTATTGACTTGACCAATATCACAACGATGGCTCGAGGAATATTGCAGAAAAGAACATATGGGTTCATGACGACGGTGCTTTCCAGTTCGGGAAGTATCGAAAAAGAAGTATTTTTGAACTTTGTAGATAAAGATATGGAAGCTTACACGAACTTTCTATTAGAGACAGATTATGCTGAGTTTCTGCGTCCTGTCATCCGTGAGGGAAATCTTGATCTCGTAAAGCTTGAACAGTTGAAAGATGATTATCTAAGTTCATTGTATCAAGAAGCCCAAACCCAGGCTTTCGGACCACTGCCACTACTAGCCTTTTTGAACGCAAAAGAGGTAGAAAGCAAAAACCTTCGTTTACTGGTTATCGGCAAAAGAAGCCATTTCGAACCAGAAACAATCAGAAAGCGGGTGAGACAAGTCTATGACGCATAAGATCGGTGTAGTTGGCGACAAAGATTCTGTTTTGCCATTCAAATTGTTTGGCTTTGATGTTCGTTATGGTACAACCAAGCAGACCGTTCGTCAGGCAATTGAAGAAATGGCAAAGAATGAGTATGGCGTGATTTATGTCACAGAGCAATGTGCAGCATTGAGCCCAGAAACGATCGAACGTTACAAGGAACAAATGATACCTGCTATCGTATTGATTCCCAATCATCAAGGATCATTAGGGATTGGGCTGGAAGAAATTCAAAAGAACGTAGAAAAAGCAGTAGGTCAAAATATCTTATAGTATGAAAAGGAGATAGAAATTTTGCAAATTGGAAAAATCATAAAAGTCTCCGGACCTCTTGTAATGGCTGAGAACATGTCTGATGCCAGTATCCAAGACATGTGTCTAGTGGGAGATCTAGGAGTTATCGGAGAAATTATCGAGATGCGTGGCGATGTGGCGTCTATTCAAGTATATGAAGAGACTTCTGGAATTGGTCCAGGCGAACCGGTTCGCTCTACTGGTGAAGCTTTATCTGTTGAATTAGGACCAGGGATCATTTCACAAATGTTTGACGGAATCCAACGGCCATTAGATACCTTTATGGAAATCACACAAAGTAATTTCTTAGGACGGGGAGTCCAATTACCTGCATTGGATCATGAGAAAAAATGGTGGTTCGAACCAGCATTAGAAGCCGGAGAAACGGTTAGTGCTGGCGATGTGATTGGAATCGTAGAAGAAACAAAAGTTATCAAACACAAAATTATGGTGCCAAATGGGATAAAAGGTACAATCAAAACAATCGAAAAAGGGTCGTTCACTATTGATGAAACCGTATGTGTCGTTGAAACTGAAAATGGTGACAAAAACTTGACGATGCTCCAAAAATGGCCAGTAAGACGTAGTCGGCCAATCAAAGAAAAATTAAACCCTGATGCACCGATGATCACCGGACAGCGAGTGATCGATACGTTCTTCCCAGTGACAAAAGGAGGAGCAGCAGCTGTTCCTGGTCCATTTGGTGCAGGAAAAACAGTCGTTCAGCATCAAATCGCAAAATGGGCCGATGTGGACATGGTCGTTTATGTGGGATGCGGTGAACGTGGAAATGAGATGACGGATGTTTTAAATGAATTCCCTGAATTGATTGACCCTAATACAGGAGAATCGTTGATGGAACGTACGGTATTGATTGCCAATACATCTAATATGCCGGTAGCGGCTCGAGAAGCTTCTATCTATACGGGAATCACGATTGCGGAATATTTCCGTGACATGGGTTATGACGTTGCTATCATGGCAGACTCCACTTCGCGATGGGCAGAAGCACTTCGTGAGATGAGCGGACGTTTGGAAGAAATGCCTGGTGATGAAGGTTATCCAGCTTATCTTGGTTCCCGTCTTGCGGAATACTATGAACGTTCTGGAAGAGTCATTGCTTTAGGATCAGAAGGTCGCGAAGGTAGTATAACCGCAATCAGTGCTGTATCGCCTTCTGGAGGAGATATTTCGGAACCAGTCACACAAAATACATTGCGGGTCGTAAAAGTATTCTGGGGACTTGATTCGACTTTAGCCCAAAAAAGACATTTTCCTTCGATCGATTGGATCCAAAGTTATTCTCTTTATTCAACAGAAGTAGGGAAGTATATGGATCATATCCTTCAAGCTGACTGGGCATCCATGGTCACTGAGGGCATGCGTATTTTGCAGGAAGAACAGCAGCTGAATGAAATCGTGCGTTTGGTAGGAATTGATTCCCTTTCAGATAATGACCGTCTGACATTAGAAGTGGCAAAATCCATTCGTGAAGATTATTTGCAGCAAAATGCTTTTGATGATGTCGATACATTCACTTCAAGAGAGAAACAATTCAAAATGTTGAAGATGATCTTGACCTTTGGTGAAGAAGGACGCCGTGCGTTGTCGTTAGGTGCTTATTTAAGTGAGATCATGGACGGTACCGTATCGATTCGTGAAAGGATCGGACGAAGCAAATATATCCCGGAAACAGAATTAGAAAAACTAGATCAAATTATAGGTGAAATCAAACAAACGATGCAAACAATCGTTTCAGAAGGAGGCATGAGCAATGATTAAAGAATATCGTACGATCGGTGAAGTCGTCGGTCCATTGATGGCGGTTGAAAAAGTTGCTGGTGTCAAATATGAAGAATTAATCGAAGTCCGTATGCAAAATGGCGAGATTCGTCGGGGACAAGTATTGGAAGTTCAAGAAGATAAAGCAATGGTCCAAATATTTGAAGGAACAAGTGGTATCAATTTACGTGACTCTTCTGTACGATTTTTAGGACATCCTTTAGAACTAGGTGTATCGGAAGATATGATTGGTCGAGTATTCGATGGCTTGGGACGTCCAAAAGATAATGGACCAGAAATCCTGCCTGAAAAGTATTTGGATATTAACGGAGAAGTAATCAATCCAGTAGCTCGGGATTACCCAGATGAGTTTATCCAAACAGGTATCTCTGCAATCGATCATTTGAACACATTAGTTCGTGGACAAAAATTACCAGTATTTTCTGGTTCTGGTCTTCCTCACAAAGAATTAGCTGCTCAGATTGCGCGACAAGCAACGGTACTTGATTCATCAGATGATTTCGCCGTAGTCTTTGCTGCTATTGGAATCACTTTTGAAGAAGCAGAATTTTTCATGGAAGATTTTCGACAAACTGGTGCAATCGACCGTTCTGTCATGTTCATGAATTTAGCAAACGACCCTGCAATCGAACGTATTGCTACTCCTCGTATGGCTTTGACTGCTGCAGAATATCTTGCTTATGAAAAAGGAATGCATGTATTGGTTATCATGACAGACATGACCAACTATGCAGAGGCATTGCGAGAGATTTCTGCAGCACGGCGAGAAGTTCCAGGAAGAAGAGGCTATCCTGGGTATCTTTATACGAACTTAGCTACTTTGTTCGAACGAGCAGGAAGGATCCGTGGACTAAAAGGATCAGTTACTCAAATTCCGATTTTAACAATGCCAGAAGACGATAAGACCCATCCGATCCCTGACTTGACCGGTTATATTACAGAAGGCCAGATCATCTTGACTAGAGAGCTTTACAAGAGTGGGATTCAACCACCAATTGATGTACTTCCGTCTCTTTCGCGGTTAAAAGATAAAGGAACTGGACCCGGAAAGACAAGAGAAGACCATGCGGCAACGATGAATCAGCTTTTTGCAGCCTATGCACAAGGAAAGCAGGCAAAAGAATTAGCCGTAGTTTTAGGAGAATCTGCTTTATCTGATGTAGATAAGATCTATGCGAAGTTTGCTGAGCGGTTTGAAAAAGAATATGTCAATCAAGGATTCCACACGAACCGTTCGATTACTGAAACACTTGATCTAGGGTGGGAACTGCTATCGATGTTGCCAAGAACCGAATTAAAACGAATCAAAGACGACATGCTGGACAAATATCTGCCAGAAGGGAAGTGAGTTCTGATGGCACGATTGAATGTGAATCCGACCCGCATGGAATTGACCCGATTGAAAAAACAGTTGACAACTGCCACAAGAGGGCATAAATTATTAAAAGATAAGCAAGATGAACTGATGCGTCAATTCATTCTGTTGATTCGAAAGAACAACCAACTGCGTCAAGAAATGGAAGAGTCCATGACAGAAGCAATGTCTGATTTTGTATTGGCAAATGCTTCAATCACGGAACCTTTCATTGAAGAATTGTTTGCTTTGCCGGCGGAAAACGTTGATTTGTCTATCGTAGACAAAAATATCATGAGTGTAAAAGTACCTGTGATGAATTTTGAATATGATGAACAGCTGACAGACACACCTTTGGAATACGGGTATTTGAATTCCAGTGCCGAACTGGATCGGTCAATCGATCGGTTTACTACCTTGCTTCCAAAACTTTTGGAACTGACAGAAATCGAAAAAACTTGTCAGCTGATGGCAAGTGAGATCGAAAAGACACGTCGGCGAGTCAATGCATTAGAATATATGACGATCCCTCAATTAGAAGAAACGATCTATTATATTCGTATGAAGCTAGAAGAAAACGAGCGCGCAGAAGTAACAAGGTTGATCAAAGTAAAAAATATGGGTACCACTGACTAAGTGGTATCCTTTTTTAAAAGAGGAAAACGATGATTAAACAAAACAAACAAATAAAGAAACGCTTGCCGGCCGTTCAGCTTCTCGCATTAGGATTTTTTCTCCTGATTTTAGTTGGCGGTGGCCTACTTACCCTGCCATTTTTTAGTAATAGTGGGCATGGGACAAATTTTATCGATGCGCTTTTCACTGCAACTTCTGCCGTCTGCGTGACGGGATTGACGACATTGAATACAGCAGAACATTGGAACAGTGCTGGTCAGTTTTTGATTATGCTTTTGATTGAGATTGGCGGTCTTGGTTTTATGATGGTTCCGATTCTATGCTTTGCATTGATAAAGAAAAAAGTCAGTCTCAGCACACGTATTATATTAAAAGAAGCGCTAAATCTAGAAGAAGTATCAGGTGTGATGAAGCTCATGCTTTACATCCTGAAATTGGCCTTTGTGATCCAATTGATTGGTACGGTTGCTTTATCTTTTGTATTCGTGCCTGAATTTGGCTGGCTGAAAGGGATCTGGTACAGTTTATTTCATGCAATCTCTAGTTTTTGTAATGCAGGGTTTGACTTGTTAGGAGACAGTTTAGCCAATCACCAGCAAAATGTTTATTTGATCATGGTGGTATCTGCTTTGATTATTTCTGGCGGATTAGGCTTTATCGTTTGGCGTGACTTATTGGAATATCATCAGAAAAAGAAGATGACGATTCATTCAAAAATCGCATTAACCGTTACAGGTACCCTTTTATTAGGCGGTTTCGTTGTGTTCTTTTTCACAGAACACAATGGGGCAACATTAGTGGAAGGGAATATGTTTCAACGATTGGCAAATACTTTTTTTATGAGTGTAACACCTAGAACGGCTGGATATTATTCAGTTGATTATCTCCATATGAGTCATGCCGGTCTGATCTTAACGATGTTTTTGATGTACATTGGCGGAACATCTGGGTCGACTGCCGGCGGATTGAAAACAACTACGTTAGGTGTGTTGCTGATCCAGATGCGTTCGATGCTTAAAGGACGTACGAGAGCGGAAGCATTTGGCCGTACAATCCGTCAAGGCGCAGTGTTGCGAGCACTCACGTTGTTTTTTATCACGTTGACACTGTGTGTAGTCGCCATCATGATTTTATCAGTGACTGAAACGATACCTAAAACTTCTGGCATCGAATATATTGCTTTTGAGGTCTTCTCTGCATTTGGAACAGTAGGACTTACGATGGGATTGACGCCAGACTTGACTGCAATAGGGAAATTGATCATTATAGCGCTTATGTACATTGGACGAGTTGGGGTATTGACTGTGGTCTTCTCTCTGATGACAAAAGCACAAAGAACTCAATCAAAATACAAATATCCAGAAGAAAGTGTCATGATTGGATAATTTCATCTTCTGACAGAAATCTAGTGATCTAGCAAAATAAGAAAATAAAATATAAGACAAATTTTTTTGCTGTTTGGTTACTTTAAGTGCAAAATGTTCATTTGCTTTTTGAGGCACTATCCGTTGTTGAACTTCGGGTAGTGCCTCTTTTTTATCGAAAGGAATCAATCAGCTTTGATTCCTTTATTTATCAATAGATTATAATTCATATTTTTTTATTTTTTCTTTTACGATACTTAGTCCAGAAGCTAAAATCTCAAGGTTGTTTGAAGATAGGGAAATACGAACGAATGCATCCGGTTGCGCTCGCGTAGTAAAGCGTCGGGAATGATAGAGTCGGATGCCGTTAGCCAGAAAGTCATTCTCAATCCTCTTAGGATCAATCTCAGGATCAACTGGAAGAATTCGATAATAAGGAACACGATTTGTTGGTTTTTCTACTTTGAAAAGAGAATCAAAAAGCTGATTAGCTCTTTTCGTAAGATTTAATTTAGTTTCTAAGATTCTATTTGCTTCATTTGAATGGAGGATTTGAGTGATGACCTCCACATCTAATCCAGAAGTTTTCACATTTATATTAAAAATTGCTTGTTCTATCTTGCTTTGGACATGTACTGGAGCTACAAGATAAGCAACTCGCAATCCAGAACAAATAAATTTTGTCATTCCAGCTAAGTAGATTGTTTGGTTAGGTAACAATTTTTGGAAAGGAGGAATGATCGTATGTTGATAATAAGTTGTTAAAAAAGAATGGATATCATCTTCGATAACCCATAGACCTTCTTTTTCAATTACTTCGGCTAATTGCTCTCGTCTTTGGTGAGAGATTTGAAACCCTATAGGATTATTGCAAGAAGGCATAAGAAAGACACCATGGATCTTCTTTTTTCTACATTCCTGAATCAATATATCTGGTCGCATTCCTTGCTCGTCAAAATCAATTGGAACGATCTCTAAATGATATAATTGAGCCAATTCAATGAAATTAGCGTACGTATATCGGTCTGTTGCTATTCTATCACCTGGAGAGAAAAGTGCAGAAAGTGTGATAGCCAATCCATTTTGAACACCGGAAACAATAGATAGAGATTCTAAAGACGGAATGACTCCTTGAGTTTTTAACCAATTTGCTGCAGTAGTCAATTGAAAATTTGTGCCTTTGGGATCTTGGTAATTAAGCAAACCAACAAGATTTGGGTTATTACCAGTTGATTGAATAAACGGGACAACGAATTTATTACATTCTTCAAAAGAACTAACCAGACCAAAATCAATGATATGTTCGGTTACTTCATTGGTAGAGATGGTAATGGATTCAAAGACATTGGGAGAAATAAAAGTGCCACTTCCAATATTCGTATACAGCAAACCTTTCTCAATTCCGTATTTATAAGCCTTGCCAACGGTAGTAAAATTTAAATCTAAATAATCAGCTAGCTCTCTTTGGGAGGGTAACTGAGTGTTTTTCTGTAATTTATTCTTTAAAATATCTTGTTCTAATTGTTGAATCAACGATTGATAATAAGGACGCTTCAATTTTTGTTTGTCTGGCCGCCAAGTTAACGGGTAGTTGTCATAAGAATTAATAGGCATTTTCTCCACTCCTTAAAATTGTATACCATACAATTTTACCATTGATTGTATTGATTTTAGAAGTTAATCTTTTGTGAGGAGGGAATTGTCTATGAAAATTATTAATTTTGAGGAAGTAGTAGCTTCTTTTAGTTTTGAAGAAGCGATCCAAGTAATGAAAAAATGTTTCTTTGATTATGAAAGTGGTAAAATCAGCCAAAATCCTCGATTGGTGGAAATTTTACCGGACGGAAAAGACAAAAATGTGTTTGCGATGATGCCTGCCTATTTGGGAGAGAACAGATATTTTGGGACAAAAGTCATTACCGCTTTCCCGGATAATCATCAGTATCATTTACCTTCTCATTTAGGAGAGATTTTCTTGTTTGATGCTCAAAACGGACTACCCAAAGCATTGATAAACGCAAATGCAGTCACTTGGATTCGAACAGCTGCTGTATCTGCGCTAGCAACAGATTACTTAGCAGATCAGCATGCAGAAACACTTGCTTTAATTGGAGCTGGTCAACAAGCATTGTCGCATTTGGCTGCGATTTCTACCATTCGTCGCATCACTACAGTGTTTGTTTACGATATTTTAGAAGAAAGACGAAATGCTTTTATCGCTAATGCTAAAAATCAGTATCCGAAAATAACGTTTATAAATGCAATATCAGTAGAAGATGCAGTACGTTCAGCGGAAATCATTTGTACGTTGACCCCTAGTAAAGAGGCATTTCTTCAAAAAGAGTGGGTAAGGGAAGACGCACATATCAATGCTGTGGGCACGTTTACTCCTGATACAAGAGAGATAAGCACACCATTGATGGAAACTTCTCAAATCTATGTAGATGATTACTCAGCTGCCTTAACAGAAAGCGGAGACCTACTTATAGCCATGTCAGAAGGAGATTTAGAGGAATCTTGTATCGTTGGTACATTAGGCGAATTAGTTTCTGGGAAAAAAACAGTTTACAAAGGAGAATCGAGTCCGACGATTTTCGACGCAGTTGGTCTAGCTGTTGAAGATCTTTGCTGTGCAGAATATATTTATAACAAATTAGAGAGAGGGTCTTTAAAATGAACTTAGATTATTACGTAGTTGATGCATTTGCAGATGAGGTGTTCAAAGGAAATCCAGCAGCAGTGTATGTTCTAGAAGAATGGCTGCCAGAAGGTACGATGCAAAAAATTGCCATTGAAAACAATTTATCTGAAACAGCATTTACAGTGAAGAAAAATCAAGGATTTGAGCTTAGATGGTTTACGCCAGATCGAGAAATCGATCTTTGCGGTCACGCGACATTAGCAACAGCATTTGTTTTATTTAACTATTACAAAATACTTGATGAAACGATTAAATTTTCTACTCAAAGCGGTAATCTATTTGTGACAAGAATTGAAGATCATTATTACATGGATTTTCCTAGTATTATGCCAAAAAAAGTACCGATATTGTCTGAATATGAAGAAGCGATTGGGGCTAAGATTAAAGAAGCCTACTTAGCACGTGATTTATTTTTCGTATTGGAAGATGAAAAAACAGTGGCTAAATTGCAGCCAGATTTCACAAGTATCAAAAATTTTGATTTAGGAATAGGGGTCATCGTGACAGCAGAAAGTGTGCAAGAAGACTTTGTTTCTAGAACCTTCTTTCCAAAATTAACAATCAATGAAGATCCAGTATGTGGGTCAGCACATTCTAATCTTATTCCTTATTGGGCGAAAAGAATGAGTAAAACAAAATTGTCAGCTTACCAAATGTCATCAAGGGGCGGGTATCTAGAGTGTGAATTAAAAGAAGATCGTGTGATAATAGGAGGAAAAGCAGTTTTGTTTTCTAAAGGTACCTCGTTTATTTGATTTCTTTCAAATGAACTAAAAATAAATAAGTGGAGAGTGGCAGCCTTATAGCTACAATAGTTGTTAAAAAAAGACGCAAACTTTTTCAATTTAAAGAAAGTTTGCGTCTCATTTTAATTATTGGCGTTTGTTTTTTGTTCAATCAAGAGCAAAATGCCCCCTACTAACTATCCTCGGATGACTTCGATTTTATAACCATCAGGGTCAATGACAAAGTAGTAAGAAGGCGCAGTGCCAGGTAATCCTTTTAAGTCAGTAATTTCAAGACCTGCAGCTTTATGCTGTTCATGTAATTTTTCTAAATCATCAGCTGCAATAGCGATATGACCATAACCATTTCCTAAATCATAGGCACCATGATCGTAGTTATAAGTCAACTCTAATTCATAGTCATCCCCAGGAAGTGTCAAATAAACAAGTGTAAATTTGTTCTCTGGAAAATCACGACGGCGGCTTTCTTCAAAACCAAATGCCTTTTGATAAAATTCGATTGATGCTTCAAGATCTTTCACTCGAACACATGTGTGAGCCATTTTCATAGATTCATCTCTCCCTTTCCTTTTATTTAATCATAACAAAAAGAAGTAAGGAAATAGTTGATTTGTGCTTGTTCATGAGAAATTTCTCATGTAAAATGGATAGAAAATAAAACTGTTAAGGTGGAAACTATTCATGGATAAACCAATTTTTGGTGAAAAAAAGCAATTTGCTGATTATCAAACCCGTTATGCAGCATATATTGTCATAGAAAGAGATCAGCAGATTGCAGTAATCGAGGCTCCAAATGGTGCTTTTTTTCTTCCTGGCGGGGAAATTGAAGGAGATGAGACGAAAGAAGAAGCAATCGTTCGTGAGCTAATAGAAGAAATGGGGATTGCGGCAGAAATTGCTTTCTATCTGGGAGAAGCAGATGAGTACTTTTACTCGAATTATCGTGCAACTTATTACTATAATCCAGGATATTTCTTTGTTGCTGATTCTTGGAAGCGTATAGGAGAACCCACAGAAAAGACCAATAAAATCTGGTGGGTCAGTCCTCTAGAAGCACTTGAAAAATTGAAACGTGGTAGCCATCGATGGGCAGTCGAGAGATGGGTCGAAAAAAATAAAAAATAAAAACTGAAAGAAAGCGAGTAGAACAGCTTTCTCTCAGTTTTTTATTTATTACAGAACGTATTTTTTGATTGCTTCAGCTACGCCGTGTTCGTCGTTCGATGAAGTGATGACATTTGCTGCTTCTTTGACAAGAGAAACGGCATTTCCCATAGCTACTCCTAGACCAGCATATTCAATCATGGATAAGTCGTTCTCGTTATCCCCGATAGCCATGATTTCATCTTGATCAATACCAAGATGTTGTCCGAGATTTGCAACTGCCGCACCTTTACTTGCTTCTTTATTTAGTACTTCAAAGTAATAGGGTGCACTTTTGACCGTTGTGTATTTATCACGGAAAGTTTGCGGTAAACGTGCAATTGCTGCATCTAAAATTTCTGGTTCGTCAATCATCATCATTTTGACGATGTTCATGTCTGGTGTCATTTCTTCAGGTGTTCGATATTTTAGCGGCATCTTGACTAAACTTGCTTCGTGGATCGTATAAGCGCTGATATCTCGATTAGGTGTGTAGATCGCTTTGTCATCAATCGAATGGAGATGACTGCCAACACGGCGTGCCATCACTTCGATCTCTAGAAAATCTTCATGAGTCAGACCGTGACGGGCAATGATTTTACCTGATTTTGTTTGTTGTACGAGTGCTCCATTATAAGTAATAACGTAATCATTATCTTGAAAAAGGTCCAGCTCGTTTAACTGTTCTTGGACACCTGGTAAGGGGCGACCAGTACATAAAACGATTGAGACCCCTTTTGCAACAGCAGCGGCAATCGCTTCTTTTACTTCTTTTGTTACTTCTCTTTTCTCATTTAATAAAGTACCATCGATGTCGATAGCGACTAGTTTGATAGCCATAATTTCCTCCAATATATTTCAGTTTATTTCAATCAATGCGCCATTACGGATATGGCTGGCAAATTCTTGATAAGTTTCATCAAATAAATCATAATGATCACGCAAGGATGGGTCAACCATTTCTTTTGGAAAGAAAAATCGCTCATCTCCTTGTTCTTGTCCCGCTAAAGCGGCAACAAGCTGACTAACCTGTGATAATTCTATCAAAGTTCCGTCATTTCGCAAAATCTCGATTTGCGTACGATGTCTGCCTTGTTCTGGGCGATAAAAATCATAAGGCAGATCGTAGCTAGAGTTGACAGCAGTGTAATAAACAGGGTTATAGCCGACCTTTTCTACTAACAAAGTGAGTTTTTGAATCAAATTTGAATCTCGGTTGCCAGAAAAAGTGGCGGATTTCAGTGGTTTACGATTCAAAAAACGTTTAGCTAAATCATTTAAAATAGGATCAGCAGATTCAGACCATTGAGTAAAGTAAGTACCCAAGACCCCATCATCAAGTTTGAGGTATTCTTCTAAAGTAAAGCTTCCGTCAAGAAATGGCAAGAGTAGTTGAGAGTGAAGTTCAAAACTGCTGGCATCTTCTTGATACAACTCGTGCGCGCGATGAAGCAGATGCTCCAAGATCACTTCCATACCACGGGAAACAGGATGGAAGTACACTTGCACATACATTTGATATCGGCTAACGATATAATCTTCCACTGCATGCATGCCACTCATGGAAAAGGCGATCCCGCCTTCATATGGACGAATCACACGTAATATTCGGGTAAGGTCGAATGTTCCATACTCCGTTCCGGTGAAATAAGCATCCCGAAGCAAATAGTCCATTCGATCTGCATCGATCTGGCTGGAAATCATTTGGACAACTTGCGGATTAGGGTAGGTTTTTTGGATCACGCTCGCTACTTTTTCAGGAAAACCTTCTTCTACTCGGTTAAGGATCTGATACACCTCTGTTTCTGGAGAAGTGATGATCTCTACAGTGATAGCCTCGTGATTCGTATGGAAGATATGCTCGAATGTATGAGAGTAAGGACCGTGACCGACATCATGCAATAGTGCCGCACATAAAGTTACCAGCCGTTCCTGATCATCCCAGCCTCCGTTGCCTATCTTTTCTTTTGGAAAATTTCGAGAAAAGATATCGCAAATTCGTCTTGAAATCTCATAAACACCTAATGAATGGGTAAAACGGCTATGTTCTGCTCCGTGAAAAGTGAAAGAAGCAGTGCCTAATTGTTTGATTCGTCGCAGACGTTGGACTTCTTTCGAGTTGATCAAATCTAAGATTACTTGATGCTGGACATGGATATAGTTATGGACTGGGTCACGAAAAACTTTCTCCATAGGCAGCATTTGATATTTATAAGGGGTTGTCATATTGTAGCTCCTTTATGTTATTGCGTTGTTCCATTCTCTGGATTTGGTTGTTCCATTGCTCCAGCTGGATTTCTTTTTTTAGCCAGTCGGTAGAATCCAGTAAATCACTTGCAGAATACAGCTTTTCAAAAGCTTTTGCAAATGATTCTTTGACTTCTTCTACGAGAAGGGGATGGTCAAGCAGTTCTTCAAGTGTTGCCATTGTGGCAGGATCAACTGCAGGATAGCCATTTGTACCAAAGCCTTCTTTTAAAGCAGATTGATAAAATTGTTTCATAACTTGCCCGCGCTTTTCCTGATTACCGTTGACACTTAAGTACATCATAACAGAAATCCCATTTTTGATGCGACGCTGAGCGATGCCGGCAAATTTTTTGCCATGTATGCTTAAATCATAAGTTCCAGGACAATAAGAATGGGTGATTTCGAACGCTTGAATCGGTGCCTTCGGAAAGGCGTATTTAGTCAATCGGAGCATTTGCTCGTAAGCTCCATCGATGGTTATTTTTTTTTGGTCATTCTGGGGGAAAATCAAAGAAATATTCAAAATTCCTTCGTCTGATACGATTCCTAATCCACCTGAGTTTCTAATTACCGGAGCATAACCTGCATCTTTCAGTGTTTGGATCCCGTCTCTAAGAAAAGGTGTCCGAACATCTTTCATACCTAAGATGACGGTGCAGTCATATTGCCAGAAATGCAAAAAGATCTGCTGGTGTTCTTTGGAATATTCCGTTAATATATCTGTTAATGCGAAAGGGGAAAAGTCGTTTTTTTGATAAATGTGCTGATCTAGTCGAATCGCAGGGTTCATTCAACCGGCTCCTTTTTATAAATTCATATTTTCTACAATATTATACTCTAAATTCAAGGAGTTGTTTTGGAAAAAAGGTTTTCTGTAAAAATGGACAAGTTGGTTGACAAAACAAAAGAAACTAGGAACAATGTAGCTATGAGAAGTAAAGGAGAATGAAGAATGGAATTATCACAAGGAACACCGATTTCGATCAAATTGCGTACAAAAGTGAAACAACAAGGGGAAGTGCAAGATTTTTATTTTGATTTGAAAGGGCAAATGGTGACGATTGGCGATACGCTGTACATACGGTATAAAGAGATGCAGGAGGAAACAGGCGATGAAATCCCTGTAACGATCAAATTAGTTCCAGATGGTCATGTACAGCTGATCCGTGCAGGAGAAATGCGAATGCGTCTGAAATTTGGTTATAAAGAACGGTTAGAAACAGCCTACCGAACACCATACGGTATGATCCAGATTGCTACCTTTACGAAAGAACTGCATGTAAGTTTGAAAGACCGTCCCACAGCAGGCAAGGTTCGAATCGATTATGATTTGTTCATGGGACTAGAAAAAATCGGCGAATATTATTTGACATTGGATTTTACAGCGTAAATATAAAAGAAAAGTTTGATTTTTTGTGTCTGATTTTGTATGATAAGGAGTAGACTGTGAAAGGACGTGTCCTGATTGGAAATTAGTGTATTTGAAGGTGCAAACAAAAGCGAATTATCAATGATCGAAGTAGCACACGCGATCTTAGAACAACGTGGCGATGTCATGGATTTTTCTGATTTAGCTAACCAAATCCAAAACTATCTTGGCAAATCAGACAGTGAAATTCGTGATTCACTCGCACAATTTTATACTGACTTGAATATTGACGGCAGCTTTATCTCATTAGGGGATAATCGTTGGGGTTTGCGTTCATGGTATGCTATCGATTCGATCGATGAAGAAGTAAACCATGGAATGGACGAAGAGGATGAAGATACTCCGCGTCGCCGTAAACGCAAGAAAGTCAACGCCTTTATCAATGATGATGAAGACGCGATCGATTACAATGACGATGACCCAGAAGATACAGATCTGACAGAAGAAGACGACGATGATCTGTTTGATGACGATGATGATGAAGATGAAGAAATCGCTGCTTATAATTCTGACTTGCAAGAAATCGGAGCAGATGACCCAACAGATGATGAAGAAGACTTGCCTGGGAATATCGAAGAAGATTTAAGTATCATAGACGAAGACGATGATGATGAAGACTATGAAGAGGAAGAATTTTCTGACTCTGAAAAAGAATAAACATCATTTACTGTAGAGGCTGTGACGGAAGTGGTCAACTTTAAGAAATTTCCACTTATTTCCGAAGAAGCTACTTCTAGAACACCGTGTATCAGAGGTTGCAACAGAGACGTTGAACCTATCGGAATAAGGAGGTGTGACATGATTTTTGTCACACCTTCTTTTTTGTATATAAAAATTCAAAGTAAATACATAAAAAATAAAATAATTGAAACTTTTAGCGTACCTTGTACGTCATATTAAGTGAGACGGAAAGGAGTGGAGAATGATTTTTACTGGATATAAGAAAAAACGGCAGATTGAAAAATACCGTCACCTGCTGAATGGACTCATCGAAACTGATTATCAAAAAATGTTCCGTATCACGATGAATTACGTACATGATAAAGAAGAGGCCTTAGATGTGATGCAAGATAGTTTCCATAAAGCACTGAAGTATTTTGAAAAAGAAAAAGAAATCGAGCATTTTAGTGCATGGTTTTACCGGATATTGATCCGCACGGCATTAGATAGTTGGCGCAGACAAAAAAGGACCCCTGTTGACTTATTTGAAATTCAAGATATCCCGCAGCAATTACCTTTAGAAACTTCCGTTGCAGAACTCCATATGATTTTAGATAAAATAGACAGTCCGGAAAAAGAGATTCTGATCCTTTACTTTTTTGAAGGATTTCGTTTGAAAGAAATTGCGACTATCTTAGATATGAACGAAAACACAGTTAAAACAAAAATGTATCGTTCACTGAATGTTTTACGTCAAATCCTAGAATGAAGGAGAGAAGACCGCTATGTATTCTCAAAAAGAAAAGTTAAAAAAACTAAAGAAAACTTATAAAGAACAAGAAATTCCAAGAGGGCTTCAAGAGGAGATCCGCCAGCGTTTTCTTATCGAAGAGCAATCATTCATAAAAGCAAGACGGAGAAAGAGACGCCTCCAAGGTTTCGGAGTATCTTTGGCTATCGTGATGATTACAACAAGTAGTCTCCTTTTTAATAGTCAAGTTCGAAGCTTTGCAGAAGACTTACCAATTTTAGGATCAGTCATTGAATTGATCTTAGGTGAACGTTTTACTGATCAATCTGAAAAAATCGATATTCAAGTACCGAAGATCCATACTCAAAATGAGAAAGAAAACAAAACGATTCATGGATTAAACCAAAAATACTTTCACGAAGGACAAGCAGATTTTAAAAAAGCTGAAAAAGAATATGGAAATCTTGAAACGGATCATTACCAAGTTCTGGGTGATTATCAGAAAATCGTAGACGATGACCGGTTTCTTGTGATCGAAAGACAGATTACCCAAACAGCAGCGGATAGCCACGTTGAAAAAAGATACGACACGATCGACAAGAAAAACAGTGTCCAGCTCTCACTTCCGCTGTTATTCAAAGATGACACCTATCTATCTGTTTTGACAAAAGAAGTCAAGCGGCAAATGGCCGAACAAGTCAAGGAAGATCCGTCTAAGTACTATTGGACTGAACAAGATATTCAAGAAGGAACGATAGAAAAACCAACACTTGTTACACCAACACGAAGTTTTTATTTGAATAAAGAGCATCAATTAGTTTTGACTTTTTCTCAATATGAAATTGCTCCTGGTTATATGGGAACACCAGAATTTGTCATTCCGAAGTCCGTGACAAAAACGATTTTGGCATCGGAAGATTATTTGGATCATTAGGCGAGAAGTAGTTGCGACTAGCAGTTTCAATTTTTTGCAGTTATTTTCAAGTAAGTAATTAAGAAGAGAAAAAGAGAAAGAAGAGATATAGTGAAAAGAAATTACTTAGTTATCAGTATCATTGCTTTATCCGTGCTTTTATTTTTCGAAGTCACTTCGGTCGCCTCCTTGATCAGCGAAGAGAAAGGACAAGTAACTTCTTCGGAGCGTTCGTCACAAGCTTTCAAACAATCAGAACAATCAACGAATAAAAACAAGTCGACTGAAACAGCTAGCGTCAACGAACCCACTCAAGAATCAGTGGAACCGGCACAAAGTCCATCAACTGAACCAGAACCAACACAAGAAAGTACAGAAACTGTCCAAGATCCAACTGTCAAAAGTATTGCCATCAGTTTTGATGATGGACCAGGAGCGACCACGACACCACAGCTGTTGCAAATACTTAAAGAAAAAAATGTGCATGCTACTTTTTTTGTTTTAGGAGAAAATACGGTGCAACATCCTGAAATTGTGAAGCAGACAGCTGAAGCAGGACACGAGATCGGCAATCACACGTATGATCATCAAGATCTGGCGACGCTTTCTGCCCAGTCGATCACAGAGGAAGTGACAAAAACAGACACTGAGATCAAAAAAGCCACTGGTAAAACCCCCACTTTCGTTCGTCCGCCCTATGGTTCGATCACAAGTGTAGGAGCAAGTGTTATCCAGCGGGCAATCATCGAATGGTCGGTCGATTCAGAAGATTGGAAGACAAGAAACCCTGATTTGATTTTGCAGAAGATCCAAGCAACAGTCTACGATGGTGCAATTATTTTATTCCATGATATTTATCCTGAAACGATTCGTGCCGTCCCTCAAGTGATCGATTATCTGCAAGAGCAAGGGTATCGCATCACGACAGTGGGGGATTTATTAGGGCATCCAACGACTGTCGAGAACTATTATGGCAGAAACGATCATCGGCCAGTCCAGTAAGTGAAAACAAGTATACTTATAATAAAAAAACTGTCTGCCAATTTTTTTGGTGGACAGTTTTCACTTGAAAACTAAAGAAGCAAACATTCGGAAGCTATGCTAAAATAGTAATAGAACGCGTCCTGAGGGAATCGAACCCTAATAGTTGTGTACACATTCAAGGTATGTCAGCATACAATAGGAGTGATATTATGTTGAAGGTTGCTATCTGCGATGATGAACCTGGCATTGCTAACTATGTAGGTAATTTGTTGCAAAATTATGATCCAGATTTATTTGAACCTTATGTATATTATGATCCGTCAAAGTTGATTAAACAAATGGATCAATTAAATTTTGATATGTATATTTTAGATATTGAATTTCCAGGAAAGAATGGAATGGAGGTAGCAGATTTTATTCGACAAAATGATTTCAATGTTCCGATTATTTTTTTAACGAGTTATCGAGAATATATGGAAAAAGTCTTTAAATTACATACGTTTGATTATATTCTGAAGCCGTTGGAACAGAACTATTTTTTTCAAGTAATTGAAAGGGCTATCAAATATTTAGGAATTTTAAATAATAAATTTGAGTTTTCCTATAGAAAAACGGATTATCGAATCGCGTTAAATGACATTTTGTTTTTTGAAAAAAATAGACGTCAAGTATTCATCAATATGACATCTCAAAACAAATATGTAGCAAATATGTCAACTTCGGAGATCATTGCCAAGTTGCCATCAACATTTGTTCAAACACATGCTTCATTTATTATAAATATGGAGCATATAAGAGAAATAGGAAAAAACTATGTTCGATTAAGCAATTGCGAAAATATCATTGAATTGCCTATAAGCAGAAAGTTTAAAGCAGACGCTCTAACAAAGATACTTATGCGAAAGAGAGATTTATTCTAATGGAAGATGCTTTACTTCGAAATATTAGTTTAATAATGTACGTTTTTTTGCTCGATTATTTTTTCTCTGGAGTGGCAGTAAAAAAAAGTAAGACTTTTTTGATAAATTTAATTATTTGTACGATTATTTTATTCAATTTCCTTTCGAATCTTTTTTTACAGTTTGAATATTTACCTTATATTAATATTTTCTTGAGTCTTTTTGTAATTGCGAGTATTGCGAAGAAATATTTTTTATCAGATAGTGAGATTTTCTTTTGGATGTTGTTTCTACTAGCAGTTAATTTCATCTGCGAATCGGTTTCAGTCAAGTTGATTCAGTTAGTAATTTTGAATCAGTTAGAAAATATAAATACTCATTATTCGATCCTATTTAGCACTAGTCTCACGTTACTTATCGAAATTTTATTTTTCTTTGGCATGCGACTATTCCTTTCGCGAAAAGAAACGCTACATAATCAAATTAATACTATATCTCTCTTAACAATGAGTTCAATTCCGATTATTTCAAGTATCATACTTTTCGGGTTTCTTATGTCAGAAGTAAACATGGCCATCAATAGAAGGATAATAGATGTTTTTATAACGATGGGAATTGTAATCATGAATATTTGTGTTTTATACCTTTATCACAGTATTTCTTTTCATCAAGCATATATCAATCGAATCTCTCTAGAGAAGAAGGCGCTTGAATCAGAAATAAAATATGTGGAGGAAATTAAAAAGAGCCAAGAGAATCTGAAACAAATTAGACACGATTTGCGAAATCATTTTTTGGTTCTATCTGGGCTGTTAGAAAATGAAGATATTTCTTCAGCTAAGAAATATCTGAGGAAGACGATGAAACAACAAGAAACGATTACTGACTTTTATACTTCGGATCCCATCTTGAATTATATTTTAAATGAAAAACTGACTATAGCAGAACAATCGGAAATTCAGGTCAATACATCGATTTTTATATCAGAAAATGTAAAAATTGATCATGATATTATAGCAATCATTGTGGGAAACCTAATGGATAATGCGATCGAAGCATGCACTCGAAATAACGGAAAAGGCAAAGATATCATCGTGATTATTAAGCAGTTTAAAAGTGATCTTTTCATAGAGATAAATAATGCTTATTTAGTCAATGAGAGATATACAAGAAAGGAAAGACAGAGTGCTGGTATAGGTATAAAAAGTATAAGATCTTTAGTCGAGAAAAATGGTGGAATCTATCATTCTTGGACTGAAGCTGATAGATACTTTGCAAGCATCGTATTGTTTGACGTTTATGAATAGAGACTACAGAATTTAAAAGTTAGTCTGTCTGGTTTTCCATTATGGAATTTAAAGTATTTCTGTTTTTTCTATGCGTTGTGTAAAGGTGATCAGTGTCATTCCAATAATCAGAGCGATAAAAACTGACA
>NZ_BJLL01000042.1:0-24560 GCF_007996925.1 Enterococcus sp. NBRC 3427
TTCTTATTTCTTGGAGTTAAACGCTTCTGTCCCAGCCTCTTTTTTGATCAACATGGTTTTATTCAGTTATCTTCAAAATGATTTTTCCGATGTTTTTGTTTGCTTCCATATATTCATGCGCTTGTTTGACTTCGCTGAATTGGAATGTACGGTCAATGATTGGCCGAATCTTGCCACTTTCTAGAAAAGGCCCCGCTTTTTCCATAAAAGTTTGTGCGAGCTCTGCTTTATACTGATCACTTCTAGGTGTCAATAATGTACCAAGAAGTTGGACGCGTTTCCCAATTAATACACCAAGGTCTATCTCAGGCACAATGGTTCCGCCAAGCATACCAATCAAGACCCAGCGACCATCAACGGCTATAGAAGCTAAATTCTTTTCCCAGTAAGAAGCGCCGATGAAATCCAAGATAACATCGACTCCTCGGCCATCAGTGATTTTTCTTACCTCTTCTTGAAAATCTTGTTTTTTATAGTTGATCAATTCATCTGCACCAAGTTCTTTACAAAAGGCGAGCTTTTCTTCTGATCCTGCAGTAACGATGATTTTCGCGTGAGAAAGTTGTCTAGCTAATTGGATCGCAGCTGTTCCAACACCACTTGCTCCTGCGTGGATCAAAACAGTTTCGCCTTCTTGTAATTTTCCAAGCCAATAAAGTGTTTGATAAGCAGTCAGAAAAACTTCTGAGATTCCAGCAGCAGAAACATAATCTAACGTATCAGGGAGAAGGATTGCTCGATTGGCAGGCATCACAGCATATTCAGCATAACCACCTAGATTGACTAATCCGTACACTTTTGTCCCAGGAGTAAAAATGGGGATATCACTTTTATTCTCAACTACCTCTCCAGCTACTTCGACACCCAAAATAGGGTAGGGAGGTTTTAAAGAGACTGATTCTCTTTTCATGATATCTGTTCGATTGACAGCTGCTGTATGGACTTTTATCAATAATTCGCCTTGTTTTGGTTCAGGAACAGGCACTTCTATTTGTTCTAATACATCTACAGAACCAGGATGCTTGATTGAAATGGCACGCATGGATCTATTCCTCCTTTGCCCATTCTTGGAATGCTGTATTCAACTCTTGGCTACCTTCAGAAAGCACTAGAGTCGTACGGGAAATATCCGTTTCTTCCACAAGAGCGGCAAGTACAGCAGCAACTGTAGAACGAGTAATCGTTTTGGCTGCTTTTTCATTAGGCTTAGTCAATTGAATGGAGGTGACTTCTTCATCGTTCGTCAATGTGACTGGTTGAAGAATGACAAAATCTAAGTTAGTTCGTTTCAGCCATTCATCTGCATAATGTTTAGTAATATAATAATCTGTCATGGACTTAGGCCATTTTGCTGGTTCATCTGCATAAACAGCACTGACCATCAGATAGCGAGAGACATGCGCATTTTCAGCTGCGATAACTGTTTTGATTGCACCATCCAAGTCTACTTGCAAAAGATTCTTTCCTTGAGAACCGGCAGCAAAAATCAATACATCGATACCTTTGAATGCTTCAGCCATTTTTTCCACGGACCAAGTCAAATCAAAAGAGACATACGAAACATTCTCTTTTTTCACTAATGTCTGGGAAGCGACATCTCTTACCCCAGCAAAAATTTCGTGGGAACTTGAAGCTAAATCTTTTATCAGGTGTCGGCCAATCTGTCCGTTTGCACCTACAACAAAAATTTTCATTTTGGATCATCCTTTCGACGTCAAATCTTACTATTTAATAGTAACACCAAAAGAGAAAAAAATCAGACATCGGCTACGATGACTATCAGTGATGAAGAGAAGGGCGCTTGAAGTATCTTAACAAGACATTGCATACTGCCGCAGTCGCAAGACCAGCGACGATTCCTTCAGGTACGCCACTTGTAAAAATAACTGCAAGAATAGCTGAATAAACAGCGTTTAAATTTGTCCCGATGACTTTGGCGTAATCTTGCTGGAATAAAAAGTAGATCATATTCATCACTAAAATCGTATTGGTCAATGAGCCGGCAAGTCCTGCTAAGAATAAAGAGACGGTATCTGCTTTTTGTTTCATCAGTTTGCGCAGACCATTATAAACGAAATAAGGAACAACACCAATCAAGATCCGAGGGATAAACGCAATCAACAAGGCTTTCCAGCTTCCATGTTCAGTTCCGATGACTGGGATGAACGGAGAAAAGACAAAAGACAAAGGTGTTTGGATAACCGTACTTCGAATCATACTGATCAGTCCAAATGTACCGCCAAGAAAAGCACCTAGTCTTGGTCCTAAAACGATCGAAGCAATGATTACAGGTATATGCATGGTTGTTGCATTTATTGGGCCAATAGGAATAAACCCTAGAGGCGTAACAGCTAATAAAATCAAAATAGCTAAAAACATCGCAGTCAAAGTAAAGTTTTTTGTATTTTTCATAAGTACTCCTTTTTCACTAAGCATTTCTTTCGTTAAGAGTCAGCATGACCTGTTCGATGATCGTCTGAATATCAGCTAAGGCACCTTTTCCAAAATCTCCGCAAGCTAAAAGAGATTCTTTTGGTTCGATTTCCTGATATCCAACAGATCTCAATGTTTCCAGATTACGCTGAGTGATCGGGTTTTGATACATATTCGTGTTCATGGCAGGGGCAATCAGTTTTGGTGTTCCCATCGGAAGCGCCATTGCGACTGTTGAAAGGAGATCGTCTGCAATGCCGTTTGCTAGCTTGCCGATAATGTTTGCTGTAGCAGGTGCGATGAGAAACAAGTCAGCTTGTTTGGCTAGTTCGATATGATTGATCACCTGTGGATTTGATTCTTGCATGACATCTGTATGGACTGCTCGCTTCGACAGAGATTGCAAGGTTAATGGCGTGATAAAATGTGTGCTGCTTTTAGACATAATCACATCTACTTGGACACCTGATTTGACAAATTGACTTGTAAGATCGGCGCTTTTGTAAGCAGAAATACTTCCGGTAACGCCTAATAAGATCTTTTTCATTTTGATTCCTCCAATCTAATTTTTTCAGTAATCAATGCAGCAATCTCAGATTTGCTTTGTGCTTCTTCCACTGTCCCATCTTTAGATAAGAGATAACCGTGGTGTGTCTCGCCATGGATTTCTGTCAAATCATTCGCGAAAATAAAATCAGTTTTGTTATTTATCAGACTGTTTTTGGCAACTGTAAGAAGAGATTCTTTTGGTACATCTACTAATAGTTTGAAACCAATGATTTTCGCTTTCGGCTGCCATTCACGCAGATAAGAAATGATTTTTGGCGTTTTCTTCAAAACGAGCACAAGATGCTCGGTGTCAGAAGAGATCTTTGAAGCAGAGTTCTTTGTTTGTTCATTTTCTGCAAACCAATTGGCCAGTTCTTCTTGCGTTGAAGAAGCGGGTAGGTTTTTTGCCAACTGTTCTTCTGAAAAACTAAAAGCAGGAGTAAAATCACTGACTGCCATACTGTGGATAATTGCATCATAGTGTTCTTTTTTTGTGAGTGCTTCTAATTGTAAAAACAAGTCTTGGGCAGATTCGATCATATAGATCGTTATATTGGAACGTCTTTCCGGTTTCAGTGCTTGTCTCGTAGTCACGTAATCGACTGTGGTATCTGGGTTGGCAGCTAAGTGATCAGCTAAAGCTTGTCCTAATCGTCCTGTCGAATGATTCGTAATAGCACGTACCTGATCGATTTTTTCAGTTGTCCCTCCAGCTGTGATCAGAACCTTCATTTTTGGTCACCTACATTTACCAGTGTTCTTCCTTGATGTGTCCCAGCAAGTAGTTTAGTTGCTGTTTCGGGCAACTGCTCCAGAGTAACTTCTTGGGCAACTAAATCATCTGCTATCTGCAAATCTGCCATCTGTTGCCATAAAGAAGGACGTTGTTCAATAGGTACATTGACAGAATCGATGCCAATCAATTGGATGTTTCGCAGAATAAAAGGCAAAACGGTCGTGTTTAGTTTGATTCCCCCTGCATTGCCACATAAAGCTGCTACACCGTTATAAGCGATCAATGGAAGAAGACTACTTAGTTGCTCACCACCTACTGTGTCGATGACAGCATCGATTTGCTGTTTTCCTAAAGTTTTTGTTGTTTCTGGCAGAAATTCATCAGGTCGTACGACTTGAGAAGCACCTAGGCTTTTTAGCCATGTGACAGACTCTTCTTTTCTGGAAAAAGCAATGATTGACTGGAATCCGAGTTTATGTAACAGGGCGACAGCTACACTGCCTACACCGCCAGAAGCACCAGTAACGACAACTTTTTTATTGGAGGTTATGCCTTGACGGATTAAAGCGTTCACACACAACATAGCAGTAAACCCTGCTGTACCAAAAATCATCGCTTGACGCAGTGTCATATTTTTCGGTAGAGGGACTAACCAGTCTCCTGGTACTTTTTGGTATTGGCTGTAACCGCCTGGATAGGTGACACCAAGCCCAAAACCAGTAGCAAGTACAAGATCTCCTTCTGAAAAACGTGAATCTTTACTTTGGACGACAGTTCCGGATAAATCAATCCCTGGAGTCATCGGATAGGTTCGTATCACCTGACCAGACTCGCTCATTGCCAATGCATCTTTATAATTGACATCAGAATAGGCAATTTTTACCAAGACTTCATTTTCAGCCAATTCAGTAAATGGCAGATCACTGATTGCTGTATGGAAAACAGGTTCATTTATTACCTGAAAAGATCGAAAAGCGTTCATTCGTGAGACACTCCTTTTAAAAATTTTCTTTTATCATACCACAAAGCCTACTTTTTTATTCTGGTTCTTCCTTAAATTTAGACAAAAATTAGGTGAAAGAGGCAGAAAAAAGAAAGAATCGAATAAGTAGAAATGATTCGAAAAGATAAAGAAATATTCAGCAAAAAAAATTTTAAAAAGGGTTGCCTTTTGCAATAAAATTCGTATACTAATACGAGTGGTAGTAAACCAGAAGTTTACTATTAGAAAACTTCATACGGAGGAAATTATGGAAATTGGTGAGAAGTTAAGAAATTTGCGCATCCAAAAGAATTTGACACAAGAAGAACTAGGCGAACGCACAGATTTGTCAAAAGGGTATATTTCCCAGTTGGAACGAGATTTAAGTTCACCATCAATGGAAACATTCTTTTCTATTCTTGAAGTCTTAGGTGTCACTCCAGAAGAATTTTTTCATCAAGAAGCAGCGAATCTGCAAGTGGTTTATTCAAAAGAAGATCATACGGTTTATTTCGATGAAGAAAACGGGTATGAATTGGAATGGCTGGTGGCTGATTCGAATGAAAAAGAAATGGAGCCTGTCTTGCTAACTTTTGAAGGTGCAGGAGAATATAAGACGTTTGAACCTTCATTATCTGAAACGTTTATTTTTGTATTAGAAGGGGAATTAGAGTTAAGCTTAGGAGAGACGGTCTATGTGGCAAAAGCAGGTCAGTCGATCTATTATCAAGCGACAAAACAACATCAATTAAGGAATCATCTCAAAAAACGAACAAAAGTATTGATTGTCGCGACACAATCATATTTGTAATATAGGGGGTAAAAACGTGGGGAAACCAATCATTTCATTTGATCAAGTAGTGAAACGCTATGATGATGAAACAGTATTAAAAAAAGTAAGTTTTGAGATCGAACAAGGAAAATTTTATACACTGCTTGGTCCTTCCGGCTGTGGTAAAACAACGATCCTACGTATTATAGCTGGATTCACCGAAGCTACAGAAGGGGACATCTATTTTGAAGGGAAACGGTTGAATGATTTGCCAGCTAATAAGCGACAAGTAAACACCGTCTTCCAAGATTATGCACTTTTTCCTCATATGAATGTTTTTGATAACGTTGCTTTTGGATTGAAGATCAAAAAAATGTCCAAATCTGATATCGAAAAGAAGGTAAAAGATGCATTGCGTATGGTCCAGCTTCCTGGATATGAGAAACGGGAGATCAGTGAAATGTCTGGTGGTCAAAGACAGCGTGTAGCGATTGCACGAGCAATCGTGAACGAACCTAAAGTATTGTTACTAGATGAACCGTTATCGGCGCTTGATTTGAAACTACGTACAGATATGCAGTATGAACTGCGAGATCTGCAACAACGATTAGGGATCACGTTTATTTTTGTGACTCATGATCAAGAAGAAGCGTTGGCGATGAGTGATGAGATTTTTGTCATGAATAAAGGGAAAATCGTCCAAAGTGGTACGCCTGTAGATATTTATGATGAGCCAATCAATCATTTCGTTGCTGATTTTGTTGGGGAAAGCAATATCGTGGACGGTGTGATGATCGAAGATAATCTAGTTGAGTTTGTCGGTAAGCAATTTGAATGTGTCGATGGCGGGATGCGCCCGAATGAGCCAGTTGAAGTTGTTTTACGCCCAGAGGATTTGACGATCACGACACCAGATAAAGGAAAGCTAGTCGTAACGGTCGATACTCAGCTGTTTCGTGGTGTCCATTATGAAATCATCTGTTATGATGAACAGCAAAATGAATGGATGGTCCATTCGACGAAAAAAGCTAAAGAAGGAAGTAAAGTAGGATTGGCCTTTGAGCCAGAAGATATCCATGTCATGCGTTTCAACGAGTCTGAAGAAGAATTCGATGCACGTCTTGACAGTTACGAAGAATAGGGGGGACAAGAATGAAAACAATGCGCAGGATCTATTCCGTCCCTTATATTTTGTGGCTCGGTTTATTCGTGATCGCGCCTGTATTAATGATCATTTATCAATCTTTTTTTGATATGAATGGGCAATTCACGCTGAATAACTATCTATCTTATTTTACGTCGGGTACATCGCTTTCTATGACGATCAATTCTGTATGGTATGCATTTTTGATCACGTTTTTTACACTGATCATCAGCTACCCGACTGCTTATTTTTTAACAAAACTGAAGCACAAGCAATTATGGCTGATGTTGATTATTTTGCCTACATGGGTGAATCTGCTGCTTAAAGCTTATGCATTTATTGGAATTTTCAGTGTTCACGGCAGCGTGAATCATTTCTTTGACTTTATCGGGATCGGACCGAAACAGATATTGTTCACAGACTTCAGTTTCTTGTTCGTCGCAACGTATATCGAGATTCCATTTATGATTATGCCGATTTTCAATGCACTGGAAGAGATGAATCCTTCTTTGATCAGTGCCAGCAGAGATTTAGGAGCGAATAGCTTTGAGACCTTCCGACGAGTGATTTTTCCATTATCATTAAATGGTGTGAAAAGCGGCGTCCAAGCAGTCTTTATTCCTTCTCTTTCTTTATTCATGCTCACTCGTCTGATTGGTGGTAACCGAGTAATCACTTTAGGAACAGCTATCGAACAGCATTTCTTGGTTACGCAAAACTGGGGGATGGGTTCTACGATCGGTGTGATTTTAATCATTGCTATGTTTATCGTGATGCTCCTGACAGGCGAGAAGAAAAAAGGAGGTCGCTCATAAATGAAAAAATTTAAATGGTCGTATCTTTATTTAGGGATCGTCTTTTTATTCTTATATGCACCGATCTTCTATCTGATTTTTTATTCCTTCAATGAAGGAGGAACGATGAACAGCTTTACAGGGTTTACTTGGGAAAATTATGAAGCTGTTTTTGAAGATACTCGTTTGATCATTATCGTATTGAATACGTTCATGCTGGCTTTTTTATCTGCATTGATCGCCACGATCATCGGGACATTTGGGGCTATGGGGATCTATTACACGAAGAAACGACGTGCACGGACAGCGTTATTGAGCATGAATAACATCTTATTAGTCTCTCCTGATGTTATTATCGGTGCTAGTTTCTTGATTTTCTTTACACTACTAGGATTCGGATTAGGTTTTCAGAGTGTATTGCTTTCCCATATTGCTTTCAGCATTCCAATCGTCGTCTTGATGGTCTTGCCAAAATTGCAAGAAATGAACGATTCAATGGTTGATGCGGCTAGAGATCTTGGTGCTAATAATTTGCAAGTAGTCAAAAATATCATTTTGCCTTATCTTTCTCCAGGGATCATAGCTGGGTATTTTATGGCATTTACCTATTCTCTTGACGATTTTGCGGTTACGTTTTTCGTCACAGGAAATGGCTTTACAACGCTCTCAGTAGAGATCTATTCTCGTGCAAGACAAGGAATCAGTTTAGAAATCAATGCGCTAAGTGCATTAGTTTTCTTGTTCTCCATGATATTGGTCATTGGTTACTACTTCATTAGTAAAGAGAACCGTCCAAAACGGTTGAAGAAAAACAGAAGAGTACGCGAGGGGGTGGCACGGTTACGATGAAAAAATTACAATCTCTGTTTTTAGGTATTCTCATCATTATTGCGGTGCTGCTGCTTGGTGTACGTCAACTTGAAAAAACAAGTGGCATGAGTGGAGCGAAGGTACTGACGATCTATAACTGGGGAGATTATATCGATCCTAGTTTGATCACGAAATTTGAAAAAGAATATGGGTACAAAGTAAATTATGAAACATTTGATTCTAATGAAGCGATGTTCACAAAAATCCAACAAGGCGGAACAAACTACGATATCGCTATTCCAAGTGAATATATGATCCAAAAAATGATCAAAGAAAAACTAGTGCTACCCTTAGATCATTCAAAGATCAAAGGATTAAATAATATCGATCCACGATTTTTAAATTTAGATTTTGATCCAGATAATCAGTATTCGATTCCATATTTTTGGGGAACTTTAGGGATCGTATATAATGATAAATTCTTTGATGCAGATCAAATCCAGCATTGGGATGATTTGTGGAAGCCGGAATTGAAAGACAGTTTGATGCTGATTGATGGTGCACGAGAAGTTATGGGGCTTTCTTTGAATAGTTTAGGCTATTCTTTGAATAGTAAGAATATGGCACAGCTGACAGAAGCAGCAAATAAATTGAATCATCTAACACCAAATGTCAAAGCAATCGTGGCTGATGAGATCAAAATGTATATGATCAATGAAGAAGCTTCCGTGGCAGTAACATTTTCTGGTGAAGCTGCCGATATGATGTGGGAAAATGAACATTTACATTACGTGATCCCACCAGAAGGGTCCAATCTTTGGTTTGATAATATCGTTATGCCAAAAACCGCGAAAAATAAAGAAGGTGCCTATGATTTCATCAACTTTATGCTAGAACCGAAAAACGCGGCACAAAATGCAGAGTATATTGGTTATTCTACACCAAATGAAAAAGCAAAAGCGTTATTGCCAAAAGACATTTCGTCGGACGAACAATTTTATCCATCTGATGACACGATCTCCCATCTTGAAGTCTATGAAGATCTAGGATCGAAATACCTAGGCATCTATAATGATCTATTCTTAGAATTCAAGATGTATCGGAAATAGTGAGAAAATCAGCAAATTTGCATAACTATAATAAAAAGGACTTAGTTTTGATGGGAAATTTTTCAAAATTAAGTCCTTTTTATGTAGTTGAAACGGGTATAATTATTTTAAGGAAGTGATCTAAGGATACCAAATTAGTATTTATTTGTTCTTATCCCCTATTGACTTTTCTTTCAAACATGCTATTCTAATTTTATTCTAATAGTATCCGATGAGAAGGAAAGTAGACAGGAAATGGTTCAAGAGAGGCTTTGGTTGGTGTAAAAAGCTAGAAGTTGACTGTCGAAAATGGCCTTAGAGGATTTTTTGTCGAAAGGTAGGCAAAAACGAACAGTCTTTCGTTACCAAGACCACTGATTTTATTGTCAGGCTGAGAGAAAGAATGTTTTTTCTGAAAAAAGGTGGTACCACGAGTATAATCGTCCTTTTACTAGTATTTGCTAGTAAAAGGATTTTTTTTTACAAAAAACAAAGAAAAGAGTGAGTGAAATGAGCAAAAACAAACCATTTACAGTAGATCATGTCGGAAGTTTCTTACGTCCGCAATCAATCAAAGAAGCAAGAAAAAAAGTTCAAGAAGGCTTACTTTCAAAAGAAGAACTTCGTACAATCGAAGATCAGGAGATAAAGAGATTAGTAGAAGATCAAAAAGCAGTGGGCATCAAAGGAATTACGGATGGCGAATTTCGGCGTGGATTTTGGCATCTTGATTTTTTAGAAGAACTAAATGGTATCGAAGGCTATGTTCCAGAAACTGGATATAATCAAACATTCCACGGGAAAGCAGCTCCAGCTTATAATATTCGGGTAGTAGATAAATTATCTTTCAATCCAAACCACCCATTTTTAAAAGATTTTGCTTTTCTGAAAGAAGTAGTGGAAACAGATGATACTTTTGTCGCAAAGGCAACGATCCCTAGTCCCACGATGATTTTACGACAAGAGATTCTATCTAACGATGGTTCTTCAAAAATCAATGAGATCTATCCTGATCTATCTAATTTTTATGAGGACTTGTCCTCTACTTACAAAGCAACCATCCATGCTTTTTATGAAAAAGGTTGCCGTTACCTGCAATTCGATGATACAAATTGGGCGTTTTTAGCTGATCAAACTAAAAGAGAAACACTTCTTCAAAAAGGAATTGATCCGAAAGAAATGGCCCATATTTGTACAGAGATTATCAATAACGCACTGGAAGACAAACCAGAAGATTTGACGATCACGACACATATCTGTCGCGGGAATCACGCTTCTTCTTGGCTGTTCTCCGGTGGATATGAACCCATTGCAGAAGAGTTGTTTTCAACGAATTATGATGGTTTCTTTTTGGAATACGATTCTGAACGAGCAGGTGATTTTACCCCTTTAAGACATTGGAATAACAAAGAAAGTAAAGTTGTTTTAGGATTAGTTACTTCTAAGTTTCCAGATTTGGAAGATACGGAGAAGATAAAAGAACGAATAAAAGAAGCACAACAATTTGTACCGTTGGAAAATCTAAGTATCAGTCCTCAATGTGGGTTTGCTTCAACAGAAGAAGGAAATCATTTAACAGAAGAAGAACAATGGAAGAAAATCCAATTATTGCAGCAAGTCGCAAAAGAAGTTTGGCTATAAAAAATGTGGGCTTGGGAAAAATGTAGTGTTCCAAAAAGTTCGCTTTTCATGGAGTGGAGAGATCCACTCTTTTTATTTTCTGATGATTAGCCGTATCCCATAAATCCTTCACTATATTTTTCATTTTCTATAAACCAAAAGGAAAAAAATGACCTTTCCCTCTTTTCGATAAAATGATACGGTAATCGACAAAAGAAAGGGAGGAGATTGTATGAAAAGGAACAAAATGTTTTCACATTTTTTCAAAAAAAATAAACGATATGATCTTGTGAGTCAAAGTAACGAAAGCCAACAGAAACTAAATGCTCATTTTCAAGCCGTAGGATTTGATGTATACACGGATGTGTTAAAATATTTGCGCATGTATGAGAAGAAATACTATGCAGAAGAAACTAGTCATTCTAATTCTATGGAAGCATATTATCGGTTGGACTATGTTGCAAATTTAGCACAAATGACCTGGAGACCACCTTTTACTGGGGATACACCATCAAGTGAATTTATAAAATATTTTAAAAAAGACATGGTTGGTCAACTACAAGATAAAATTTATTTATCTGATTATCTTCATTATTGGTTGAATATAGAAAAAGAAAAATTGAACTATATAAAATCTACATGGCGATACGATGAAGAATTAAAAAAACCTTTCGAAGAAGAAAATAAAAAAACTTTCCAAATACACTATACTCTTTTGTTCTGGTGTCTTGATGGAAAAATCCCAAACAGAAAATTGAATAACCAAGCTGTAAATGATATAGTCAACCGAATGTCCGTTCATCATTATGCGATTCATGAGGAAGTCAAAAAATATTATAACAATAGAAGAGACATTTTTAGAGAACTAGTTCCTAGCGTCTCACAACGTAAGCCAATCGACCCGGCTCACTTAAAGAAGTTACAGCAAATTTTGTTAGAAAAAAGAATAGAAAACAAAAATGAAAACAAAAAAACATCTAATAGAAATATCATATTAGGCCCTGGTGTTGAGAGATTAATATGAAGCCTTATAACATTAGGCGCCGTTATTCTAGAGACGACTATGCGTTAAGATTTATCTCAGAACCAAAAGACGGTTTTTCTAATGAAAAGAAACGCCTAAAATAACCAAACTGTGGAATATTTAAACTTTCTTAAACTATAACCTAATAAATGTGAAGAAATAATGCACAATTTCTTCACATTTATCTTCTATTCTATATACATACCAACCAACAACCCTATATACTTTTTCATTTTTACTCCTCAAGTAAAAATAACTCCTAGACCGCGGCTACCCACCGCGGTCGTTTTTTTATTCTTCGATCAAAATCGCTTTGATACCCAAACCTGACAAGATTCGTGCAGAAGTATAAGTATTCAATCCTCTTCTAAAAGTAATGTAAACTTTTTTATCTTTTGGGATTTCATTGATTCGATCTCGTAATTCATTCATTGGAATATTTTTTGTTGCCGAGATACTGCCAGAAGGTGCTTTATTAGGTTCACGTATATCTAAAAAGAACGCTTCTTTCAAATCGTTTTCGGGTATATCGCCTGCTTTGATTGTTTCTACGATATTTGTCATTTGATTGATTGCGACATAACCAGCTATATTCAGCGGGTCACGGGTAGTAGAATATGGGGGAGAGTAAGGCAACTCAAGATCGGGCAAATCAAAGACTGTCAAGTTTCCGGTGATCGCTACAGAAAGTTCTCCCATCCGTTTATCGACGCCCTTTTCTCCAAATGCTTGTCCACCTAAAATCCGACCGCTATCTGCATCAAAAATTAGCTTTAGATTTAATCTTGTGGCTCCTGGATAGAAATAGGCATGGTCAAAAGGAGTGATAAAAACAGTTTTGTAATTCGTTATGCCTGATGCTCTTAGTGCATGTTCTGTCATTCCAGCATAACTTGCTGTATAATCAAAGATTTTTGCGACACCCGCACCAATATATCCGCGATAGCGCATAGGCGTACCATTTAAAATATCTGCCAGCATGTGTCCTTGACGATTGGCCGCACTGGAAAGCATACTTTGAATCGGCTGCCCAGTCACTACACTAGTCGTTTCGATAATATCACCAATCGCATAGATGTCCGGCAGATTGGTTTGTAACTGGTCATCAACAATGATCTGGCCTGTATCTGATAATTGTATGCCGGCTGCTTTCACCACTTCATTATTCGGAGAAACACCAACAGCAAAGACAAGCATATCAGTGGAAAGGACGGAGCCATCTGATAATACTAATTCTCGACCTTTTTCACGGATCTCAGTAACTGTTGTTTCTAAATGAACGGTTAATCCTTCTTCCAGCAATTTGTCATAAACTAGATCAGCAATCTCCGAATCATATGGGAAAGCGACTTGCGGCAATTGATCGATTAAAGTCACGTCTAAGCCGCGATGCTTGAAATTCTCCGCTAATTCCAGACCCATGACACCTGCGCCAAGAATGACGACATGTTGTGGATCTTTTTCTTCCAGAAACGATTTGATTCGATCCGCATCCGTCACACTGCGAAGGACAAAGCCGTTTTCTGCTTCAAAAACTCCGGGAATATCCGGGTAAGCTGGTCTAGCACCAGAAGAGATGATCAACTTATCGTAATCCGTTTCTGTCTCTTCATTTGTAGATAGGTCTTTAACTAGTAATCGCTTAGCAGATGGATTGATTGCTGTTACTTCGTGTTTAGTAAAGACATCGATGTTGTTTTTTGTTTTCAATATTTCTGGTGTACGTTCGATCAGCGAGTCACGGTCCGTGATCACACCACCTAAATAATAAGGCAAAGCACAACTTGCGTAAGAAATATTCTCTCCGCGTTCATAGATAATGATTTCGTGTGCTTCATTCAATCGACGGAAACGAGTGGCAAATGAAGGACCGCCAGCTACACCGCCAATGACAACAACTTTCATAAAAACATCTCCTTTTCTACGTTGATCGTACTATGTTATGGCAAAAAACAGCAAATAATTGTGCCGGAAAATTATTGTTTATTTTGTCAGTAGAGAAAAATAGTAAGAAAAAGAGAACGGTTTCGCTATGTTTCTGCATAAAAAAGAAAGAGGCTATGACAACAGTGCTGTCACAACCTCTTTCCATTGGCTTTTAATTCTCGTATTCTTCTAATTCCAAGCTTAGTTCTTCCCATTCCGACAATTTTGTTTCTTGATCTTGTCTAGCTGATTCTAAAGCTTGGTTCAGCTCATTGAGTTTTACGTGATCTTCCAGATTTTCTGGTGCGACCATTTCTTGTTCCAACCGATCGATCCATTCATCGATCCGCGTCATTTCTTCTTCAACCTGAGTGATTTTTCGTTGAAGGCTACGGATAAGCTTTTGCTGTTCTTTGCTCTGGTAATAATCGGATTTATTCGTAGGAGCAGGAGCGGATTCTGGCTCATCTTGTGCCAACAATTCGGCGATTTCTTCTTCTTCTTGTTTTTTCTCTAAATAATAATCATAGTCTCCAAGATAGACTTTACTGCCATTTTCAGAGAGTTCGACGACTTTTGTCGCAATCCGATTGATGAAATATCGGTCATGGGAAACAAAAAGCAGTGTGCCATCGTAATCGATCAATGCATTTTCTAATACTTCTTTGTTGTCAATATCTAAATGGTTTGTTGGTTCATCCAAAATCAAAAAATTTTCTTTGTTCATCGCTAGCTTGGCTAAAGCAACCCGTGCTTTTTCACCGCCGCTTAACAGAGGGATTGGTTTTTCTACATCTTCGCCAGAAAATAAGAAAGCACCTAAAGCACTTCGAATGTCTTTTTCTGGAGTGGTAGGATGCTCATCCCACAATTCTGCTAGAATCGTCTTGTTTGTATGCAGATCAGCTTGCCCTTGATCATAATAGCCGATGGTGACATTTGTCCCTAGCGTTTCTTTGCCACGGATAAAAGGAATCTGATGGATGATCGATTTCAGCAACGTCGATTTTCCGATACCATTCGGACCTACTAGAGCAATCGCTTCTTGTCGGCGGATATCCAAATTGATTGGTTCAGATAAGGTGACATCATCATATCCGATAGCGGCATCTTCGATTTGCAAGACAACATTTCCAGAAGGTTTTTCTATACTGAAAAGAAAGTTTGCTTGTTTCTCATCCCCTTGAGGACGATCCAGACGTTCCATTTTTTCTAATGTCTTTCTGCGACTTTGCGCCCGTTTAGTGGTAGAGGCACGAACAAGATTCCGAGCAACGAAGTCTTCTAATTTGTGGATCTCTGTCTGCTGCTTTTCATAAGCCTTCCATTCACTTGTCAGCTGTTCTGCTTTCAAGTCTAGATACTTCGAATAGTTGCCTTTGTAATGGCGCATTTTTCTTCTGCTTAGTTCATAAACTTCATTGACTACTTTATCTAAGAAATAACGGTCATGTGAAACAATCAGTAATGCACCGGTATAGCTTTGCAGATAATTTTCAAGCCAGGAAAGCGTCTCGATATCCAAGTGGTTCGTGGGTTCGTCTAGAATCAAAATGTCAGGGTGTTGTAAAAGCATGCGAGCTAAAGCTAAACGTGTACGCTGTCCACCTGATAAAGTATCGATTTTCTGGTCATAAAAGGAAGAATCGAATTTAAAACCATGCAATACGGAACGAATTTCATTTTCATAACCATAGCCGTTTCGATCCGAAAAATCGTGTTGCAGGCGATCATATTCTTTTAAATAAGAAGTATAAGCGGGTGTATCTGGCGTACCTTCGCTAATGAAAATCTCTAGTTCGCGCATCCGCTGTTCCATTTGTCTAACTTGTTCAAAAGCTTTCAGCATCTCGTTCCACACTGTTTCATTGGAATCAAGTCCTGTGTCCTGAGCGAGGTATCCGAGAGTCGCTGTTTTATTTTTAGCAATCTTTCCATCATCTGGTGCTTCAATTCCAGCAATGATCTTCAATAAAGTCGATTTTCCAGCGCCATTTCTGCCAACTAAAGCGACACGAGCGCCTGTACTGATTTCTAAATGTATGTTTTCAAATAAGACTTCTGCACCAAAATGGCGAGCAATCTGATTGGCTTGTAATAATATCATGGAATCCTCTTTTCTACTTTGTGAATTCTCCTCAAATAAAAAACTATTTTTCAATTAGTAGTCTACCATAAATTCCCTCATACTGCGAGATTTGCAGAAATGATAAATAAATGAATAAAGAATAAAATTTCACAATATCTGAGCAATGGAATTGATTTTTTCCTATAAATACTGCTATGATGGAGAAATCAAAGATGTAATTAGACAATACGTGGAGGTCATTTCGTGAAAGATCATATTATTCCAAAGGCGACAGCAAAAAGACTGCCTTTGTATTATCGTTATTTAAGGATTTTAAATAATGCTGGAAAGAAAAAAGTGTCTTCAACTGAATTAAGTGAAGCCGTTCAAGTAGATAGTGCAACGATCCGTCGAGATTTTTCTTATTTTGGCGAATTAGGAAAACGTGGGTATGGGTATGATGTAGAAGATCTTATGCACTTTTTTGCGAAGACATTAAATGATGATCAATTGACAAATGTTGCGCTGATTGGTGTAGGGAACTTGGGAAGTGCTTTACTAAAATATAAATTCCATCAAAGTAATAGCATACGTATCAGTTGTGCTTTTGATGTGAATGAGGAAATCGTTGGACGCATCGTAGACGGTATCCCCGTTTATCCAATGGAAGATATGTCGGAACAAATCAAGATCCAGCAAATCGAAGTAGCGATTTTAACGATTCCCGCTGAAAGAGCACAAGAAGTAGTCAATCAGTTAACGGAAGCAGGAATCAAAGGAATCTTGAACTTTACCGCTGCTCGATTGAATGCTCCGTCAGATGTATTGATCCAAAATGTTGATTTGACGAATGAATTGCAAACCTTGATCTATTTCTTGCATTCTGACGCAAATGCGCATTCCGAAAATACAGCAGAATAAAAATAAAAAGCGATTGAACAAATGAAGGCAAAACTTTCACTTGTTCAATCGCTTTTTTCTGTTTGGATAATGATTATTCTGTTCGAAAGATTTCTTCATAAGAAAGAGAGTCATCTTCTGCTGTCAGTTCATCTAGTAAATGCCGGATTTTTTTAAAGTCGATGAACCGCGCTTGCCGAAAGACCTCTTTGCCTTGATGAAAAATCAGAACAACTGGCGCAGTCAATACTTCAAATCTGCTAGCTACTTCTGGTGTTTCGAATGCATCCAAATGAAGTGCCGGAATATCATAATGGGTGAGCAGCTCCTCCAATCGTGGACGAACAGCGTGACAAACACTGCAATTAGGCATCGAAAGATAAACGATGGCAACGGATGATTGTTGCAGTATGTCTTGCACTTCAGACAAGTTAGTGGTTTGTTTCATTTTCATTCTCCCTTTTGTGATAGAAGTGATATGTACGAGACCTTAATTTAATGGGAATAATAGAAAAAGTCAATTGAAGTGCTTTGATAAAAAATAAGAGTTGTGTAAAAATTGACAGAGCAACTTGTTTTTTTGGGAATAAAAGCGTATATTTGCAAAGCGAATGAACTAGAAATGAAAAGGAGGAAACTCATGTTTTCTTTTATTCCCAATTCGGTTTTGCAGATGAGTACGATTTTCTTATCGATCGTTATCGAAGCATTGCCCTTTGTACTATTAGGTTGTCTTATCTCAGGCGCCTTACAAGTATTTTTGACCCCAGAACGTGTGAAGCGATGGCTTCCTGAAAATCGTCTATTCTCTATTTTTACTGGTTCGATCTTAGGATTTTTCTTTCCTTCATGTGAATGCGGCATCGTACCAATCGTTCATCAGTTTGTAAAAAAAGGCGTGCCGGTCCACACAGCATTTGCTTTTATGCTGACAGCGCCAATCATTAATCCCATCGTGATTTTTTCCACGTTTATCGCATTTGGCAATTCTTGGCAGATGGCAAGCTGGCGGGTGATAGGCAGCTTTTTTGTTGCCCTTGTGATTGGTGTCTGGCTTGCCTATTTTCAAAAAGACGCTGTATTGAAAGAAAAAATCTCCTCTAAAGTAGCAGAAGATCACCACCATCATGTCCATGAAGAAGAACACAGTGATAAGAATGAACCAAAAAATCGGCTGATCCATCAAACGGGGCATGTGTTGACACATTCAATCGATGAATTTTTTGATACAGGTCGTTATTTGATCATTGGTGGGTTAATCGCAGCTGCGATGCAGACTTATTTACCAACTAGAGTGATGCTAACGCTCGGCTCAACAAAGATTTTAGCCATCATTATCATGCTGTTATTAGCTTTTACGATGTCTCTTTGTTCAGAAGCAGATGCGTTTATCGGGTCTTCTTTGTTAAGTCTGTTCGGCACAGCACCTGTAGCTGCCTTTTTGGTCTTTGGTCCGATGGTCGATATCAAAAATCTATTGATGATGAAACGATATTTTACAGGACGTTTTATTTTATCGCTGATCGGACTGATTGCCCTTAGCGTTGTTGGATTCACATTATTTATCTAGGAGGAAAAATATGCTGCGGTTTTTGATTTTATCTGGCTATTTCGAATTGATGATGTATTTGCAAGTTTCTGGCAAACTTGATCAATATATCAATGTCCACTATCGTTATTTAGCTATTCTTTCGATGATTTTATCCGCTCTTTTGGCTTTAGTACAGCTGTATTTGTGGGTCAAAAACGGAAAAGCAGAGGAAGAGACGCACGAGCATAATCATAATCACGACCATGGGTTATCGAAACCTTATCAACGTGGAATCGCCTATGTACTGCTTGCTTTGCCAGTGATCGTTGGTACGTTGTTTCCAACAGTTAGTCTGGACACTACGATCGTAGAAGCCAAAGGATTTAATTTTCCGGTAAGCAAAGAATCGGTAGGGGATCCGGAAATGCAGACACAATACCTAAAGCCGGATACCAGTATTTATTTCAACAAATCAGACTACTTAGACCAAATGAATGAACTGAAAGAGAAGTATGGGGATAAGCAGACTATCGAGATCACAGATGAAAATTATTTAGAAGTCATGGAGCTAATCTATAATTACCCTAGCGAATTCATTGGCAAAAAAATCAGCTACGAAGGATTTGTTTACCAAACACCGAACGATAGCAATGCAGATGTCTTCTTGTTCCGATTCGGTATTATCCATTGTGTGGCAGATTCAGGAGTCTTTGGATTGTTAACACATATGCCTGAAGGAGTAACGGTTAAAAATGATGAGTGGTATAAAATAGAAGGAACCATCCAATCGGACTATTATCAACCATTCAAGCGTGAAATTCCATCTGTAGTTGTGACAAACGCTGAGAAAGTCTCTGCTCCGAAAAATCAGTATGTGTATCGTTCTTTTTAAAAGAAAAAAATAAATGAACATAGCTCAGACAGTTGACGTGTAAGGACGTCGGTTGTCTGGCTTTTTTTGTATGAGATATTTGGCTATTTGATATGTTTTGTAAAATGATATTTATTTTAGAAGTTGCATACTGAATGTAGTTAATAGCGGTTTCAAAGGTGTTGGAAAAGATTGTGAAGAGAATTACAATTTATTCCTAAAATGTATTTAGAAAAATGGTATGCAATAATTTAAATAGTAAAATATCAAGTGGAGGTACTTTGTATGATAACACGTATATTTATTTTGGATGACAGTTTGGTTTTTGAAAAAATGATAGAAGATATTTTAGAAGAATCCAGAAATTTACTGATTCCTTGGAATTTCGAGATAATCAAGGGATTGAACGTCATGCAGTTTGTTGAATTTGTCAAAAACAATGACATTCGTTCATCGGATATTTTTTTTCTTGATATCGATTTGAACGCTTATTACAGCGGGATTGAACTAGGAGAAATGCTTAGAGAAAAGAACGCGAAGTGTAAAATTGTTTATTTGACCTCTCATCCGAATAAAGCAATAGCTGTTATTAACCGAAATATTACGCCTAGCGGTTATTTGATAAAAGAATTCACTTATGAAAAAAATAAAAAAAACATCCAAAGTTACTTATTGAAAGAAAAAGAGAACGAGCCTGTTCAACAAGCAAACAAAAAAAAGTGGACGTCTGTTCGTTATGGCAATAGCGATCATTATATCCATTATGATGAGATCCTTTATCTAATGAGTATGCCAGGTTATAAAAATAAAATAGGCTTGGTATTGAAAGACGAAGAGGCTCTCGTAAACGGCACAATAAAAAAATATAAAAAAACACTGGAATATGAGTATTTATGTAAAGATTTAAAAGCCTACATCATTAATACTGAAAACGTTGCATCTATTAGCCGAGTAAATGAAGTAGTAACGTTTACGAATGGAGAACAGTTAGAGATGGGTAAGAGAAGTATTGATAAACTAAAGAAATTTATTCAAGAAAAGATAGGGAATGAATCATTTTAAAAAATTAAAAATAAAGGATCATATCTAACTTTTTAGTAAACAGACTTAATTTAATCATGTAAGTTCCTTTTTCCATTTTGTTTCTCTAATACTCGGACCAAGATGCTGATTTCACCACTTCTACTAAACAGTGTTCCAGAAGTAGCTTCTTCTAAAAATAAGATGGGATTCACAAAAATTTAAGAAACCATTTTCGTGAATCCTGTCTTATTTCGTGAAGCTAATCACTTCTGTCACAACCTTTTTTTGTTACGCTTCGTTTATTTAAAAAGCCGTTTTTTTCGCTTCAACATGATTGCATCACGCTTTACTTTGAAGTTGCGGATGTTATGGTTAAAGACTTCCGATAATACGAGACCTAAAGCAATTGCACCAGCTATCATGATTGCTTGGACCGCATAATGAGCCGCTTCTTGATAGGATTCAGTAACGAGATTCCGAACCGCTTGATAAGCCAAACCACCAGGGACTAAAGGAACCATCCCAGGGATATTGAAAATCGTTACAGGCATTCTCAAACGTTTAGAGAAAAGATCACTGATGAATGCGACTCCTAAAGAGCCAAGCAATGACCCGAAAGCAGCAGATCCGCCCATTTGAACACAGATCCAGTAGATCATCCAGCCGAAAGCACCAGAAAGACCACAACAAACCAATGAACGCCTAGGGACATTTGTAACAATGGCAAATGCCGCAGTCGCTAAAAAACTAAAAGAAAATTGAATAAACATCGTGCCCATACTCGTGCTCCTTTCTTAATAAAAAAGCTGGAAAATAAAAGCAATCGCAAAACCAATCATCGTAGCAGTCATCATCGCTTCTGTTCCGCGAGAAACCCCTGACACATAATGGCCAGCTAGCAAATCACGGATAGCATTCGTAATTTGAACCCCAGGAACCAAAGGCATCACACATCCGATGATAATTAAATCCTGATTGCTTCCTAAGCCAAAACGAACACTGTAGATAGCAGCTATGCCAATCAATAAAGAAGATAAAAATTCCGATAAAAATTTGATTCTAAAAAATTTCAAACTATACAGATAAACTGCGTATCCCCATCCACCAATAACTAAAGTCACAGGCAAATCGGTCATCTTTCCGCCGAATAACACCATGATCGTTCCGCTGATAACTGCCGCACTAACGATCTGCAACCAGACAGGAAAGAACGAACGGTCTCGGTCGATTGCCTGCAATTCACTGTAAAGTTCTTCTAATGTTAGTTCTGAAGCAACATACTTACGTGAAAGATCATTCACTTTTACTACTTTTTCTAAATTGATCGAACGGTTGGTAATTTGTTCCATTCGAATGGTCGAGGTACGATCAAGACCAATAAAGAGACCTGTCTGCGTGACATAGCTGACCAAACGGAAATTTCCAGAAGCTAAAGCAATTCGACTCATCGTATCTTCTACCCGATACATCTCTGCATTGCTTTCCATCATGATTTTCCCAGCGAGTAGACAAGTGTCTAGCAGCAGATCTAATTCTTTTCCCGTCATAGCATCTTCTCCAATAATTGATTGATTAGTTTTATTTTACTACAAAACATATCGGAAGCGTAAAGAATAAAAAAACTTGAGGAAGGAGTGAAAGAGGCGTATACTGTTTTTGTGCCGCGGGTGTAGTTTAGTGGTAAAATCCCAGCTTCCCAAGCTGATGTCGCGGGTTCGATTCCCGTCACCCGCTTAAAAGTGGTTGTGAAAAAGCTGCCCTGCATCAAGAAATAAGAACAACCAAGCAAAAAGCTTCTTATGTTTTTGACTTGGTTGGACTTATTACGCAGATGCAAACTTTTGAACACCGTTTGCCAAGAGGTCGTACAGAAGCCGTTTAGTTTTGAGTAGTAAGAAAAATTTTTTGATTGATAATAAATATCTTGTAAATAGTGTTTTGTGATTGAGTAGAGACGAGGAATCCGTCTCTTTTTTGTGTTTTTAAGCCGTCTAAAAACTGGTTTTATTTTTTTACTGTTTCTATTTCTTTCCAGTATTTATTTATAGGGGAACATATGTTAAGATTTAGGGAGCTGTTAGTAAAGGAGTAAAGAAATGAGCAAAAAAACAACCAAGGCGATTGTGGGGATCGTCGCTGCTGTGATTGCAGGGGCACTCGGCATTTCCACCACACAAAAAGATTCAGATATCTTCCAACAAATTACAACCATTTTTGATTCCACACCGCAAGCTTCTCAAGTAGCGGATGTGCCAGAATATGATGGAAAACATCAAGAAATAGAAATCAATGGGAATCAGCCGGAGTTTACAAAAGAGGATCTTAGTCTTTCCAAAGGGACATGGGAAAGCTATTCAAATATAGACAAATTGAACAGAGTAGGACAAGCCAATGCGATGTTGGGAAAAGACTTGTTTCCTACTGAAAAGAGAGAACCTTTGTATATTGATCCGACAGGTTGGAAACAAAAGAAATTAAGTGACGGACAATGGTTATACAACCGCAGCCATTTGATTGGTTTCCAGTTGACTGGTCAAAATAATAACATTAAAAACTTAATGACAGGGACGCGTTCGTTGAATGCTCCGTATATGCTTGTCCATGAAAATGATATTGCGGCATATATCAAGGAAACAAATCATCATGTACGCTATCGTGTCACTCCTCATTTCGAGGGAAATGAACTGGTAGCAAGAGGTGTGCAGTTGGAAGCAGAAAGCATTGAAGACAAAAAAATTGAATTTAATGTCTTTATCTACAATGTTCAAGATGGCTACACCATCAATTATGAGACAGGGCAAGCAACGAAAACGAAAAATTAGTAGCAGCAATTCGAATTTTTTATGAACTTTATGAAAAAATTGTGTAAAAACATACTTTCAAAGAAATATAGCGTATACTTTATGGAAAGAGAGCTTTTGAAAAAGCCACAGAAAAAAGGAAAAATCAGACAAATCGTGTTTCTTAATTTATTCAGAAGTTTGGAATATTTGTTTGTAGTTTTCCCTTTCTTCGAGTAAAATAAGGGTGTAGAAGGTAAGCTGGAATTACCTTGCGGGAAAGAGGTGTAGAATCATGGGTTTTACAGATGAAACCGTACGTTTTGGTTTTGACGATAGTCGCAAAAAAGAAGTGAGCGAAACATTAGCGATTGTTTATCGGGCTTTGGAAGAAAAAGGCTACAATCCAATCAATCAGATTGTCGGCTACTTGCTTTCTGGAGACCCGGCCTACATTCCTCGTTATCGTGATGCACGAAATTTGATTCGCCGTCACGAACGCGATGAAATCATGGAAGTAATTGTCAAAGACTACCTCTCAAATCATGGAGTGAATTTATGAGAGTAATGGGCTTGGATGTCGGTTCTAAGACAGTAGGCGTTGCTGTGAGCGACCCCTTTGGCTGGACAGCTCAAGGAGTAGAAATCATTCGAATCAATGAAGCAGAAGAAGAGTTTGGCTTTGATCGGTTGAAGGAATTAGTGGCGCAGTACGAAGTAGACCGTTTTGTAGTTGGATTACCTAAGAATATGAACAATTCCATCGGACCAAGGGCAGAAGCTTCCATGTCATATGGAGAGAAGATCAAAGAACTATTCTCCTTGCCGGTTGATTATCAAGATGAACGACTAACCACTGTTCAGGCAGAACGTATGCTAGTAGAGCAGGCAAATACTTCAAGAGCGAAACGAAAAAAAGTCATCGATAAATTAGCAGCTGTGATGATTTTACAAAATTATTTAGACGGCTCAGGTAAGCAATTATTTTAATAATAAAAAGAAAAGAGGTAATCTTATGACAGAACATAACCATTCCCACGACCACGAAGGACACGAACACATCACATTGGTGGATGACCAAGGAAATGAAACATTATACGAAATCTTGTTAACAGTTGACGGACAAGAAGAATTTGGACGTAACTATGTTCTTTTATATCCAGCTGGTGTTTCAGAAGATGAAGATGTAGAATTACAAGCTTATGCATACATCGAAAACGAAGATGGAACAGAAGGCGAGTTAGAACAAATCGAAACAGACGCAGAATGGGATATGATCGAAGAAGTATTCAATACATTCATGGCTGAAGAAGAAGAATAGAACAAAAGAATGAATTAATAAGATATAAAAAAGGGATTGTGACAAACGTCTTGTCACAATCCCTTTTTCCAAATAAACGATGCTCAATCAGCTGCCCCTCGGCATTCGCTCGAAAAACGGCGAAATATGAAGAACTATTTTGCCATTTGTTTCTCTAATAATCAGGTCAAAACGTTGATTTCACAGTC